>CAZXAF010000052.1:0-9281 GCA_964638905.1 uncultured Dehalococcoidia bacterium | reverse complement strand
GTCGGCGACGTCGGTGACGAACAGGTCGATGTCGGCTGAGGAGCCGGAGGACACGGAGAAGCAGGCGTTGATCGGGCCGAGGGAGGCGGGCAAGCTGCCCCTGGGGTCGGCGTCGATGCCAATGCTCGGCTCCTCGGAAGCCTCGCAGGCGTTGCCCACGCCGTCGCCATCGGAGTCGATCTGACTTGGGTTGGCGGTGAGGGGGCAGTTGTCGCAAGGGTCACCGACGCCGTCGCCGTCCGTGTCTAGCTGGCCGGGGTTGGCGATCAGGCGACAGTTGTCATCGGCATCGGGGACGGAGTCATCGTCGTCATCGTCATCGCAGGCGTCGCCTTGGCCGTCGCCGTCGGTATCGGTCTGATCTTGGTTGGGGGCGAGAGGGCAGTTGTCGCAGGCGTCACCAAGGCTGTCGCTGTCGGAGTTGGTCTGGGCTGGGTTGGAGGCGCGAGGGCAGTTGTCGGTGGTGTCCAGGACGGTGTCAGCGTCGTCATCGTCGTCGCAGAGGTCGCCGAGGCCGTCGTCGTCGAGGTCGGCCTGGTCAGGGTTGACTTTGCTGGGGCAGTTGTCAGTGGTGTCGGGGATAGTGTCGTTGTCGTCATCGGCATCGCAGGCGTCACCCTGGCCGTCGCCGTCGGTGTCTAGCTGGCTAGGGTTGGCGAGCAGGCGGCAGTTGTCGACGGCGTCCATCACTCCATCGCCGTCGCTGTCGTCGCAGGCGTCGCCGATGCCGTCGTGGTCGAAGTCGGCCTGACTGGGGTTGGCTTTGAGGGGGCAGTTGTCAGTGGCATCGAGGACGGTGTCGCCGTCGTCATCGTCGTCGCAGGCGTTGCCCTGGCCGTCGTCGTCGGTGTCCGTCTGGTCAGCGTTGTCGACCAGGGGGCAGTTGTCATCGCCGTCGAGGACGGTGTCGTCATCGTCATCGGGGTCGCAGGCGTCGCCCTGGCCGTCCTCGTCGGTGTCTGTCTGGTCAGCGTTGGCAACAGACGGGCAGTTGTCGCTTTCGTCGAGGATGGTGTCGTCGTCGTCATCGTCATCGCAGGCGTCGCCGATGCCGTCGCCGTCGCTGTCCGTCTGGTCGGTGTTGTCAGCGTCGGGGCAGTTGTCGCAGTCGTCGCCGACGGTATCATTATCGGAGTCGGTCTGGTCTGTGTTGGCAACCAGAGGGCAGTTGTCGCTTTCGTCGGGTATGGTGTCGTCGTCGTCATCGTCATCGCACGGATCGGGGAGACCGTCGCCGTCGGTGTCCGGCTGGTCCACAGCGATCAGGGCATTGAAGATCGACCCATCGAAGAAACTGTCGCCGTTGGTGTCTCCTATGTAGGCGCCGTTCTTGTCCTTCAGCATCGGCGATAGGAGATTGGCGGGGCTGGCGCCCGGCCCGACGGCCTCGAGGGTGAGCCTGGCCAGCACACCGGAGCCGGAGTCCTCCGTGCCTATTCCAAGGTCGGCAGCGCCGACGCGGAAGCTGCCATCGCTGTCAGGGGTGGACTCCGAGGCGTTGAAAATGTTGCTGCCTGGGTTGGCAGCCTGGAACATGGCGACGTTGACAGACTTAACGTTGACCACCGAGCCGTCGTATTGTAGGTACATCTCCCAACTCAGGAGGTCGACGACATCTGTGACGAAGATGTCGATGTTGAAGATGTCGCTGGTCGCCACCGAGATGCAGGACTCGATGGAGCCGAGGGAGGTTGCTGTGTTGGCTGGCGACTGGGTCGGATCAGCGTCAACGCCGATGGTGGTGCTGCCCTGGCCGAGCGCAGGCGGCACGCCTCGCAGGTGGCCCTCCTGCAAGGTTACCTGACCAACGAGCAGGATGGCCGTCAGAGATACGGCAGCTACCGTAAGGACGGCCAGCCTAATCACCGGACCTATCGACCACCAACTTCTATTCATCATCGGGTTGCTTGTCGACCCTCACTTTGGTTTCGCGGGTTGGGTCCTTCGGCTCCTTTCCGCTACGGCGTGCAGGTCAGATTGAAGTAGGACTTCATCCTGAGCACGTCGAGAATGTTGATCGAAGCATCAGGCTTCAGGTCATAGAGTCGGTCGTAGTCCACGTCTTTGTCATCGCTGCCGCCCAGGTCAGTTCCCACCTTATACTTGAATAGGAGTACGTCCAGGATGTTCACCTTCGTGTCGTTGTTGATGTCGGGCCCCCAGGCCTGCTCGTTCGAGTTGTTTGCGCAGTCGTCTAGGGAGTCGGTGCCCATCCAGTACTCCGTAGTGTCGATGACGGTGTCCCCGTCGTCGTCCGTGTCACTGGGGTTGTAGGTGAGGTCGCCATCGGTGTCGGAGTCGCCGTCGGTGCAGTCAGGCACGCCGTTGGCGGGATCTATATCGAACCCCTCGTCGATGCCGTCGTTGAGGTCGTTGTCTAAGCCGTCGCAGACCTCCACCGTGCTGCTGGGATTGATCGGGTTGGAGCCGTAGTAGTTCTCCGTGCTGTCGATGAAACCGTCGTTGTCATCGTCGGGGTCGCAGGCGTCACCAAACCTGTCGCTATCGTGGTTGGCCTGGTTGGTGTTGGCCGTGTTGACGCAGTTGTCGCAGACGTTGCCCACCGTGTCGCTGTCCCCGTCCTCTTGCAGGGGGTTGGCGATGGTTGGACAGTTGTCGGTGCCGCTGCACCACATTGGGCTGGACTTGCCCGGGTCACACCGTCCGTCCGAGTCTTGGTCTACCTGGCTCTGGGAGCAACCGTTTTCGTCGACCGAGGCTCCCAGGGCGGTGCTCGGGCAGGCGTCGCAGGCGTTGCCCACGCCGTCCTGGTCGGCGTCCTCCTGGCCGGGGTTGTAGTTCTGCGGGCAGTTGTCCAGTGTGTCGGGGATTCCGTCGTCGTCCGAGTCGGGGCAGGAAGTATTCACTGCTATCTGGCCGTTGAAGATGGTGCCGGCGAAGAAGCCGTTCTGGTCCAGAGGCGGAATCTTCTGGCTGTCGGCGTCATACAGGCTGACATAAGTGAGTTTGGCGTCGCTGACGCCGGCGGCCTGCGGCTCGAGGGTGAGGCGGACCAGTACTCCCGAGCCGCTTTCGTGGGCGGTCTCGCTGAAGTCGAAAGCACCCGCTCGCCAGTAGCCGTCGATGTCCGGCAGGCCGTCCGAGACGTCCATAACGTTGCTGCCGGAGGCGTGGTCGAGGAACATGTAGACGTCCTCGTCCACCACATTCAGGATGCCGCCTGTGTACTCGAAGGTGACGTCAAACCCCCGCAGCGGCGGCGCGTCGGCAATGTAGATGTCAACCTCGAAGCGCTCCGGCGTGTTCGGGGGGAGCGGGCTCGTCACCTCGATGCAGGCCTCGCTGGAGCCCAGAGAGATGTCTGTGTTCTCCGGGTCGGCATAAGGATCGCCGTCGAAGCCGACGCTCACGGGGGAGTCGGCTTTGGCGCTGGGCCCCCAGGGCCCCGCCAAGGCGAAGGCAAGGAAGGCCAGGCCGCCGACGGCACCGACCATAAGTACGCTGAGCATTGTTGCCTTTGCTAGCTGCTTCATCGCTTTGCCTCCCTCGATTTATTTGTTGTCCCTCGCCTTTACTTAACGCTGGACTCGGCTAGCGGTCACGCAGTCCCTTCTTATCTCCTCCCGGACACCAGGGCGGGAGGGGGCTGGCCCCCTCCCGCCCTTGGCGTACAGACTCCAGACCGCGGATCAGGCTTACGGCTGGTGTACTATGAGCAGCTTCTTCTGCTCGTGGCACACAGGCGGGCCCGAACCCTCGGGTGAGTCCTCATCCACCAGGCTGTCACTGTCGTTGTCGATGCCGTCGATCGGATCCTCGTCGGCGACGGTGTCGCCATCGTCGTCGAACGGGATCGGAGGCGTCGGCTCGACGCAGATCCTGACAACCATCTGGTAGATGTCCTCTATGGCCGGCTCGTGGCACTCGAAGCGCTCGCGGAAGAGTATCCACTTCTGCTCCTCGGGAGCCAGGGCAAAGCTGGACTGGCCGGGCAGCACAAGCTGCTGCAGCTCGTCACAGCCTTCGACCATGGGAACGTCGATGTCGGTGTCCCCATCGAGGTCGATGCCGGTCTCGAGGGTGAGTGTGGCCGGGTTGACCCACTCGTTGAGGTTGCCGATCTCGCAGATCACCCACATGTACGTACCGCCGGTGTCGCTGATGTTCGCCGGGGCCGGACCGAACTTGATGCAATCCTTGATCTCAAGCTCGTGGCTCGGCGTGGCGTCACAAGCGTCACCGAGGCCGTCACCGTCGGTGTCGATCTGGTCGGGGTTGGGTACGGTGTCGCAGTTGTCGTCGCCGACCGGGCAGTTGTCGGGAATCGTGTCGGCGTCGGTGTCACCGCAGACCAGCAGCGGACCAGCGGAGTCCGAGTCGGCGCAGATGGTGTGCGCGTCCTTGCACTCCTTGGCAACGCTGTACTCCACCTCGCACCAGGTTGGGGCACCAACGTGCTCGGCCAGGTTCATGTGAATGTCCCAGTCGAGAGTTTCGGTGCTCTCGCCAGCAGGCTCGGCTACCTGGACGACCTGCTCCGGCCCGATGTCGCACACGACTGGGCCACCGGTCTGCACCAGGCTGGCCGTCTTCGTGATGTTGACAGCGGCCGAACTCAAGTCGGTGTCAGTCACCGAGAGGACGTTGACCGTGCTGGGCACGAGGAGCAGCGGGTCGGGACCCATGTCGATGTCCAGGATGTCCTTGTCCACGTGCAGGATGGCCGCCACGGTCTTGCCGGCAACCGCAACGTTGTTGAGCTCATCGGAGTCAAGAACGTGCGGCTCCTTGGGACCGCTGACGCTCACCACAACCTCGAAGTCGTGGAAGCTGGGCTCCGCGCAGTGGATGGCGTACTCCTCGCTGACGACCACGTCAACGCTCGGCGGCAGCTCAAGCTGGAAGCTCTCCTCCTCCGGGTCGATGGTGCAGTCCTCCGCAGCGGTGGCTGCCTTGCTGACGGTCACCGTCACGGGCACTACGCCGTTGTTGTGAAGGACGGTCTCCAGAGAGAGCGCCGCTTGCTGGCTGACATCGATCTCCTCCGGGCCATCGAGGGAGATGTCGACGACCTTGACGTCGGCGTACTCCCAGGCGTTGACCACGAAGGAGGTGGCAGCGCTGTTGTTCTCCGGGCTCACCTCTGCCACGTGGTCGGCCGGCACCAGGGTCACTTCGTTCGTGAAGTCGAACTGGTGCGTGCTGGGCGCCGTGCAGTGGATGGTGAAGTCGCAGTCAATGACCGCGTCCACACTCACTGCCAGGTCGTCGACTATCGTCGTGCAGCTGTCGGGATCGATGGTGCAGTCAGCCGGCGGGAAGGTCAGGACCTCGTCCTGGATCGACACCGGCTCCCACGGCCCGTTGTTGTGGACCACAGAGCGCAGTGTGACGGTCCCGTCCTCGCTCGTGTCGAGGTCGGTCGGCGCGCTGAGAACCTCGAAGCTGACCTTCTTGACGTCGGTGTAGACCCAAGCCTCGATGTCGATGTACTGCTTGTGGACGTTGTCCGAGAGGTACTCCTCCCGCACCGGCGGCAAAGGCACAGCCGAGGACTCGAAGAAGATGCTGTGGTCGCACTTGGCGTTGCAGTGGATGGTGTACGTGCGGGTCACGTCGCGCGTGCCGAAAGCCGGGATACCGACCTCGACGCGCTCGATCATGCTGTAGAGCACACCGCTAATGACCTCTTCAACGTAGTTGTCGCCGGGCTCCGCGTTCCAGCGAGCCTCGCACTTGTCCAGCGGGTTGGAGACGTCCGACTTCAGCAGGAGGTTCACTTGGGCGTCGGCAGCAACGTTACCGTTGTTGACGGTCACGGTGACCTCGAAGTCAGTGCTCTCACTGACATCGACGTCGATCTCGTGATCCTTGTCGACAGTCACCGACATGTCGGTGTCCGGGCACCCGTCGTCGTCGTCCACGCCGTCCGGGTCCTCCGGAAGCAGCGGGCACTCGTCGTCGACGTCGGGTATGCCGTCGTCGTCGTCGTCAGGGTCGCAGGCGTCACCGATGCCGTCGCCGTCGGTGTCCGTCTGGTCGGGGTTGGGAACGTCCGGACAGTTGTCATCCGGCGTCGGGACAGTGTCGCCATCGGCGTCAGACTGGGCGATGACCAGCGGGTGGTTCTCCGCCTGGTTGTTGTTCGGGTTGTCGTCAGACGGGATGCTGACACTGGTGGTGTTGGCGATTATCTGCAGCTCGTAGGTGCCGGCAACTTCGCAGTTGATCTCGTAGTCCTTGGTGGTCACGCCAGCGCCGGCCACAAAGGTAATCTGGCTGTACTGCAGAGTACCAATGATCGACGGGCTGGGGTCGTCCACCCACCGCGGGTTGCAGATCGCCGGCCCGATCAAGCTGGCAGTTACCGTCACGTCCGGCGGACCGGTGGTGACGAAGGTAACCGTCCGGGTTGTCGGGATGCTCACGTGCACGATGTCACCGGGCGGGTCGTCGTCGCCGACGGTCTCGTCCTTCTCCAGGTCAACCGAGACGTCGGGCAGAGCGCAGGCAAGGCCGTCGTAGAGCAGGGTGACTTGGCCGGTGTCCCTGCGCAGGAACATGCCCGTGACGATGTGCGGAGTGGCCGGGTCAGCCACTGTGGCACAGTACTTGAGCATCTCAGGTGCCGCCAGCGGAGACCCGTCTGTGTAGATGACAGACTCGCCAAGGAAGGTGGTGTCTGTCATGTACGGCGGGCACTGGTGAGGTGGTGCCGGCGGAGCCGCGGGGTCGCCGGTAGCGCCCCAGGTCAGCCAGGGGCCGACGCCGTAGCCGCCGCTCAGATCGAACAGCAGCACGTTGACCGGGGTGCCAGTGGCAGCCGCAAAGCCGCCGTAGCGGCCAACCAGCGGACAGCCGCCGGGAGCGATGGACGGGCAGATCATGCCCTGGACCAGCGCGACCTGAGGATCGATGTTGCTGGACCAGGAGATGTTAGCCGTGCCGCCACCGAGGGCCGGTACCAGCGCTGCTAGCCCGCTCGGCGTGTCAACCGCGCAGCGGTCGTCCGGCATGTAGTTCAACCCGTACGGGTTCGCGTACGAGGTCGGCGGCAGACAGTCGTTCTCCAGGTCGGTGCTGCCCGGTATGACCACGACGCAGGGGTTGCCGAACAGGTCGGTGTTAACCAGGTAGTCGATGAACCCGGCCTTCGCGCCGAGGGTCATCGCTGGGCTCGGCGTCCAGATGAAGTCCATCGGGTCGTCACCGAGGATGGTGGCGATTCCGGCAATCGGCTGGCAGCCGGGCCAGCTCATCGAGCAGTCCAGGCCGGCGGGGATCTCAGTGTAGCCCTCGGTCTTGCAACCGAAGTTGGAGCTGGCGAAGCAGAGCTTGTTGGGGCCCGGAGGCGGGTCGACTATCGGCTTCGTCTGTGCCGAGACGTTGGTGCTGGTGCCGTAGTAGCTGAATGCCGGCGTGAACGGCCGCACAACAGCCACGGTCACCAGGGCAGGACCCTGCGCGTTGTTGCCCGGGTCGGGGTCAACGACGTGCGGCTCCTTGGGGAGCCCCGCACCGTCGGAGAAGGCAACGGTCACCAGGTAGAAACCGCAGTCCTCGCCGTCCAGGGTGTCGGAGTCTTCGTCAACGCCGTTGGGGCAGTCCTCGTCGCGCAGGCCGTCGCCGTCGTCGTCCCTGCTGATGCCGCCCTGGCCGCAGGTCAGGGTGTAGTCCTCAGTAAGGACAACGTCAACGCTGACGGGCAGGCTCACCTGCGGGTGCAGTGCACCCGGCGGGTTCAGCACGCAGTCGCCGTTGGCCGGGCTCATGCCGGTGTAGGCGACGATAGCGCCGCCACCCGAAGCATCCACCGTGACCGGCCCGTAATCACCGTAGTTGTGGAGGACCTTGGTCATCTGGATGGCACCGGTGGCCACACCGTTCACGTCGTGGACGATGTAGGGCGCGCCGATGACCGGGTGTCCCGGCGGGTAGTTCGGCAGCGCGGACGGCCCGTAGGCGTCGTCCGACACGTCGGCGTAGGCGATGCAGTTCAGCGTCAGGCTGAAGGCCGCCGAAGCGCCGTTCGGGTCATTGATGTACTGGCTCTTGGGGTAGAGCTCGTTCGAGAACTCCCACGTGTGCTGGCTGGGCTCCAGGCAGAGGACGTCCCAGTCGCCGAGCGCGGGGACGACTACGCTCTCCTCCAGGTCCAGGTTCACGTGGACGTCCATCACGTCCGGATAGCCGGCGTAATGGACCATGCTGGGCGGACAGTCGGGGTCAACGACCACGTCGTTGATGGTGATGATCTCCCCGCCCTGGCAGTGGTAGGAGCACTCGCCGCCCTCAGGCGGCTCGCAGTAGGTAACGTCCCAGGAAGGAACGGTCGGCTCGGGACCCAGGTTGTGGAGAACCGACTCCACCTCGAACGGGACCTCGACGTTTACGTCCACGTCGTCGCCGCTGCTGATGCCGATCGGGGCGAAGGATTCCTTCACCAGGTCGGCCGGCTGCGGGCAGGGCACGCCGATGGCGATCAGGCCGTAGCCCTTGTAGGCGTCGCGGACGTCGCAGCCGCCGTAGTACGTGCACAGGTCGTTGGACCCGTCGTTACCGAGGAGCACAGCGCTCAAGGTCAGACCGTAAAGCCCATCGGCGATTCCGGTGCTGTTCATCGTGTAGCGCCCGAGCGTGCCTTGAGTGTAAGGCGGATTCCACTCGGCGAGACCCAGGTCACCAATTTGGGCGCTGTAGGTGGGAACGGCTTGTGGTAGGCCACTGCTGAAGCTGAGTGTCGAGCTGCCCGGCTCCTCAGTCAGGTTGATGCCTGCTACCTGCTCGGACCTACCGGTTATGGTACCGGCCAGGATGCCGTGCTTCTCACCGATTAGGTAGCCGAAGCCCAGGAGGCTCTCGCCGTTCACCTGGTCGTCCATGTAGACGTCGAACTCGAACGTCCCGCCGCCAGTGGGCAGAGCTATGCAGGTCTCAATGGTGCCCAATGTGCAGTCGGTCGTGTGCGACGCGTCGTTCGGACAACTGTTGGCCGGCGCCGCGGAGGGGTTCATGTCGAACCCGATCACCACGGGAGGCCCCGCGGCTTCGGCTGTCTGGCTGGTATGGCCGAACTGCCACACCGCCAGCACTGCTAACGCCACCGCAATAGCGGCGATAGCAGGTACTATAAGGAATTTTCGCATGGCCGCACCCCCTTTGATTCTTTCAGGCCATGAATCGCTTGCCGTTTAGACTGTTTCCGGATATCACCACCTCCTTGGCTGAATAGGGTTACTACTATCGGTAAATTGGCTCACACACTGAGTAGTTCACCGGCGGGATGCAGGCCTTGCCGATGATGATGTTGGAGAACATCA
>CAZXAF010000051.1:0-9358 GCA_964638905.1 uncultured Dehalococcoidia bacterium | reverse complement strand
CCAGACCCAGCACGGAGCCCGGGTCCTCTATGTTCAGGAAGGGCAGCAGCTCCTTTGGGTAGTGCATGGGGATAGCTACCAAGAACATGGCTACCGCAATCCAGAGTTCGACGCTCCGGACAGCCCCTGACATCCGGTTTGCTGTTTGCCGTTCCATCCTTGCTGCCCCTATGGGTGGAGTCTAAACGAAGGCTTCCTTCTCAGCCAGTCCTACATGCTGAATCAGTCTCTTGTAGCAACTCATCCACTACTATCATAGCCCCCTCTGAAGGTGCCCTTCAATCAGCAGGACGGCGTAAGCAGAATGACCTACGCCGCTGCCAAAGGGGCGTAGGGCGTATGACTCCCAATAGGCATTTGCTCAGAACAAACGCGAGAGGTTTCTCCAGGGCAGCATTAGGCCTTACCTCCGATGGCAACCTGTTGACACAAGAGTACCTTGGACTTGGGTCGAGGAGATAGGACCAACAAGGACTGAGCAAACGGGAGGTAATAGAGATGACAACCAGTGCATATCTGCTGATAAGAGCGTCGGAGGCGGTACGGCACAACGGGTATGTGAAGGCCCTGCAGGACCTGGGGACACTGCCCGAGGTGGAGTACGTGGAACCAGTGTCGGGCCTGTATGACTGTGTGGCCAGGGTGGAGGCGCCGGTAAGGCTCATCTTCCTGGTGCACAAGATCATGGCCAGAAGCTGGGTGGAGCGTGTGCACGTACTCAGGGTAGACCGGCCGGCTCAAGGTGAACTGGAGACGGAGGCGACCCAGACGGTGCGGCTGCAGCGGCAGCGGGAGATCATCAGAGCATACCGTGCCGGACTACCGTGCCCGCCTGGCCCAGAGCCCCAGCTTCGTGCCGGTTCCACTAGAGCGGAGGCGTCCCTGGTGGCAAAGATCAAGCGGCAGCGGAAGATCATCAAGGCTCACTACCGCAAGAGCCAGGCTGCCGACGACACGAAGGCTATCGCCGCCTAGGGAGGTACTCCCATGAAAGACAAGGCCTTCATCTACTACGGTAGCCCATGCACCGCTTGCCTGGCGGACCCCCAGGTACAGAGCTTCCAGGACGCCCAGAGGCGTGGCCCCAAACCCTGTCCTCTTCTCGAGGAACGAGAGAAGTGCTCACCCCCGCACTTCGGCTGCATAGCGGAGGCAGGGGCGAGGATGGCACGCTGCGTCCTTCAGTTCTACACCCAGGCAAGCGAGGAGACTCTGGCCCTGGACAGGGAGTTCTTCCGGCGGCGGGGTCCGCTGCCCCCAGAGGATGTGGAGGCGTACATCGACACGGCGGAGTACGGGCACCGGCGGATCATTGACCCGAAGGTGGCCGTGCAGCGCGTGTGGGAGTTCGCCCGCGCCGTGCTCGACTTGAAGGAGGGCGAGCGAGTCCTTCGTGCGCCGGGCCGGATCCAACCGCCGGGTGAAGAAGTGCCTGCCGCCCTTCAGCGCGAGCTGCGGGACGGCCGAGGGGAGGAGGTAACTGCTGGAGAGCACGCCAGGCATCTCATTCATCCTGAGGAGCAAAGACCGCTGGTGAGGTCTCGTGCGGCATAGACCTCGAGACCTGCAAGCGGTTGGGCGTGCCCGGCCAAAGGCCATCCGCAGCAGGTGTGACGAAAAGCGCAGGCTGAAAAGACATGACCTTTCACAGAGATGATGGCCGGAGGTCCGCCAGGCTGGACCGTAAGCAGCAGAGGAGGAGCCAATGGCCTCGAGAGAGATCTTCTGGAATGTCCAGTTCGGCGAGATTGTCTATGTACTCGCGTTCATAGTAATCGCTATCGCTGCCTATGCAACGTATCAACGTCTTCGCCTCTGGCGACTCGGCAGCAAGGACGACAGGCTAAGCAATCTACCGAGCAGGATATGGACCGTTGTTGTCAAAACCATGGCCGACGGTCTATGGCACAAGCGTATTGTACGTTCGCCCTACGCAGGGATAATGCATATGCTGATCTTTGGCGGGTTTGCCCTGCTTCTGATCGGACCACTCTTGGACTTCACCAGCGACCACTTCGTCCACTTCCTCAAAGGGAATGTCTATCTAGGGGTCTCCCTGATGCTAGACCTGGGCGGCTTACTCGTCCTAGCCGGGCTTGGCATGGCCGCCTACCGCAGGTACATCACGAGGCCGGCCAAGCTGGACAACATGCTGGACGATGCTCTCGTCCTGACGCTGCTTTCTCTGATCCTCATCACCGGTTTCGCTGTGGAGGGGCTACGAATCGCCGCGACCGAGCTGGACACCCACTCCGATTGGGCAGTCTGGTCGCCGGTCGGATTCGTCTTCGCCCTAGCGTTCAGCGGCCTTGGGGAAAACGCAACCCTGAACCTGCACACGAGTCTCTGGTGGGGTCACATGCTGATATCACTCGGAACCATCGGCTACGTCTTCGTCAGCTTTTCGAGACTGTCCCACATCATGGTCGCCCCACTGAACATGTTCCTGAGGTCTCTCAACGGCAAGGGCGTCCTCCAGCCTATCGAGATCAGCGAGGAGACCGTTGAAACCCTCGGCGCGGCGAAGATCCAAGACCTAACCTGGAAGGACCTGCTCGACCTGGACGCTTGCACCCGCTGTGGGAGATGCGAGGAGGTCTGTCCCGCCTATCTGAGCGGGAAGCCGCTTTCGCCCAAGAAGCTGATCCAGGAGTTGAAGGCCCACCTGGTCGAGCAGGGGCCCGCCCTACTCCGCAGCAGGGGCAACGGACAGCCCGACGCGGATGATGCTTCTCCAGCCCTGATTGGCAACGTGCTGACTGAGGATGAATTGTGGGCATGCACTACATGTGGTGCCTGCGAGGAGGCGTGCCCCGTCTTCGTAGAGCCCATCGGCAAGATCATTGCCATGCGTCGCAACCTCGTGCTCGAGCAGGGCAAGATCTGCGGCCCTGTCATGGCCAGTCTGAGATCAACCCAGGACAGGGGGTGCCCCTGGAAGGGAGCCTCAGCTTCAAGAACGGATTGGGCTTCCGAAACGCCGGTGAAGACTCTCTCCGAGAATGGTCACGTCAGCCTCCTGTTCTTCGTGGGATGCACGGAAGCTGTCCTGGAGCAGACCATGAGCATTCCCATCGCCATGGCAAGGATCGTGGAAGCGGCAGGAGTGGACATGGGCTTCCTGGGCTACGAAGAATCGTGCTGCGGCCACTTTGCACGCCGGCTCGGCGACGAGTACCTGTTCCAGTGCCAGGCGAAGCAGAACATCGAGGTTCTGCAGCGCTACGATGTGCAGAAAATCGTCACCGCCTGCCCGCACTGCTATCACACCCTGAAGTACGAGTACCCCCAGTTCGGCGGAAACTTTGAGGTAGTCCACCACACGGAATTGCTCCTCGAGTTGATCAATGAAGGAAAGCTGCGATTCAAGAAGGACCTCAACAAGACGGTGGTCTACCAGGACCCCTGTTACCTCGGCCGATACCATGACATCTACGACACCCCCAGGAAAATCCTTGCCGCCATTCCCGGCATCAAGCTAGTAGAGATGCCCCGCTGTCGCTCCAAAGCTCTGTGCTGTGGCGCCGGCGGCGGTCGCATATGGATGGAAGAGGAACCCGACCAGAGGGTGAACCGATTGCGCAGCGAGGAGGCGGTCGCAACGGGGGCCGACATAGTGGTTACAGCCTGCCCCTACTGCATCCAGATGTTCGAGGACGGCATAGGTGGAATGGAGCTGGAGAAGCCCGTGGAAGTGCTCGACCTAGTGCAGTTGCTGGAGAGCTTGCTGATCCTTCCGCCAGTCCCGACCCAGCTTGCTCCCGCCTCGGAGGTTGGCACTGTTATCAGTGCCCAGCGTTCGAGTACCGCTGACAGCAGCGAGAGCGACCAGAAGGGCGTCCAAGTCGAAAGCGCGGAGAGTTGATCATGAGTAAGAAAGACGGCTGGGTCTCAAGCAGATACTCGCCGAAAGATGCTCGGGATTGCCTAGAGCTTCTACGCAAGATCCGGGGTGACAGCGAGGCCGCGGCCGCAGCCTATCAGGAATGGCAGTGCCAGCGGAGCCCTGCGGGAGCGGCGGTTGTCATCCTAACGCGGGAAGTGGAAACGGGCGAGCTTATCGGCCAGGTGGCAACAGTCCCCAGGAATATAAGGCTCTCGGGCAAGATGCGCACCGCTGGCCTTCTCCTGAACCCGGTTGTCGATCCCGGCCACCAAGACCAGGACATTTGCGTCGGCCTGTTGCGCGATTCCTGTGATGTCTCAGCAGAGGAGGGCATCGCCTTCTCCTATGGCTTCCCGGATCGGCTTTCCTATTCGAAGTTCGTGAACAAGACCGCGTTCAGGGACATCGGCTCGGTTCCCCTCCTCATCAGGCCGCTTGACCCAGAGCGGCTCGCTCTGAAGACAACGCACAGCGCCGTTGTGGGGAAGACGGTTTCCATTGCCCGGAAGATCTGGCGTAACACCCCTCCTGTCCCACGACAAGAGTGCCCGCCGGGCCTGGAGATAGCGAAGATAGGCTCGTTCGACGACTCCTTTGCCGTCTTCTGGGACAGGGTCCAGCACCGATTCCCCGTCATGGTGATCAGGGACCCTTCCTACCTCAACTGGCGGTTCACGGACATGCCCACCAGAGAGTACACAACCTTCGCCGCCGCGTCGGGGGGAAAGACGCGCGGTTTTGTCGTCGTTCGCGTTGCCCCCCTGGGCGAGTTCTCGGCGGGCCTGATCGTGGACTTGGTGGTAGAGCCCAGCGCGGAGGGCCGCGCGGCCGGCCGCCTTCTGATCGACCAGGCGTACTCGTATGCCCAGGACCACGACCTGGACCTCGTCGCCAGCCTGGCTCTACGCCACACGGATGAATTCCGGCTCCTTCGCTCCAGGGGCTTCTGGGTATGTCCAAAGTTCCTGCAGCCTGAGCCCTTCCGTCTCGTTGTTCGCTGCCACGATGAGGAGGCCAGCCCCAGCCGCCTGGCCTATGACCTACGGAACTGGTTCGTGACCATGGGAGACTACGACGCAATGTAGGGAAGAAACCTCATAGGAGGAGGTAGAGCAGGACCGAAAGAAGAGCAAGGCGGCCTTGCTGAGGCGAAGAGGGGATACGGCTATGCGATACATGGGAGATTATCAAGTGCTGGCGCACATCGAGACGCCAGAGTTCAGTATGCGCCTCCTTAGCCTTGAGGGGGAAGGCCACGTCGCTCCTCACTATCACGACGAGAGCAAACAACTCTACGCCGTCCTCGAAGGAGTGGTTGAGGTTACTCTGGGCGATCGGACTTTGTGTCTGCGTCCCTTCGCGTCGACACACATCGAGAGGCAGACCGTGCACAACGTCAGGGCCGTGAGCGGGCGAGCACTCGTCGTCACCATATGCACTCCCCCTCTGAAGCTGGAGGACCAACATCCAGTGGAACAGAGACCGATCTGTCTAGCTGGTTGCAGAGCTCGAAGGTCAGCCACAGCTCGGGCCAGAGCGGCCTGATGCCGTGGACGTAGATCGCATGGAAGTAGTCAAGTTCAGCGGTTACTCGGGGGTCACAGGCAGACTAATGGCCCCTTCCGCTGAATTCGGAAAGGAGGACTGAGTTGGTAAACATAGCTCCTTCGGAGCGCCTGTATAGACCGTCGCCGACCTTCAGCCGGCAGGCCTACATCAAGTCCCAGGACCAGTATCAGGAGATGTACCGCCGCTCGATGGAAGATCCTGAGGGTTTCTGGGCCGACATCAGCGGGCGCGAACTGGCATGGGCCCAGCGCTGGGAACGAGTTCTCGACTGGGACCCGCCCTTCGCCCGCTGGTTCGTGGGCGGACGCCTGAGCGTTCTGCACAATTGTCTTGGCCGCCACCTGGAGGCCGGCCGCGGGGACAAGATCGCCTACATCTGGGAAGGTGAGCCCGGCGAGATACGCACCCTCACCTATCAAGAGCTGCACGACGAGGTATGCCGATTTGCCAACGCCCTGCGGGGTCTGGGTGTGCGCCGAGGCGATCGGGTGGCCATCTACCTGCCGATGATCCCGGAGCTGCCGATTTCCATGCTAGCCTGCGCCTCCATCGGCGCTATCCACAGTGTCATCTTCGGCGGTTTCAGCTCTGAGGCCCTCCGCGACCGCGTCAACGACGCCGGGGCCAAGGTGGTGGTCACCGCCGACGGCAGCTACCGCCGCGGCAAGGTCGTGCCCCTGAAGGCCAACGCCGACGAGGCGCTCATGGAGGCGCCCTCGGTGAAAGCGATGGTGGTAGTCCGCCGAACCGGTGAGAATGTCCCCTTCCAACGCAACCGAGATCACTGGTGGCACGAGCTGCGGGAGAAAGCATCGCCGAAGTTCAGTGCAAAGCCGGTGGAGGCCACTCACCCCCTGTTCATCCTCTACACCAGCGGCACCACAGGCAAGCCCAAGGGCGTCGTCCACTCCACCGGCGGCTACCTAACCATGGCCCATGCCACCACCAAGTGGCTCTTCGATATCAAGGACGATGACATCTACTGGTGCAGTGCTGATATTGGCTGGGTCACTGGCCACACCTACATCGTCTACGGGCCGCTTTCCAACGGGGCTACCACCGTTATGTACGAAGGCGCTCCCGACTGGCCGGCGCGCGACCGCTTCTGGGAGATGATCGAGCGACACCGCATGACCATCTTCTACACTGCGCCCACCGCCATCCGAGCCTTCATGGCCTGGGGCGATGAGGAGCCGGCCAAGCATGACCTGAGCAGCCTGCGAATCATTGGCACCGTGGGCGAGCCCATCAACCCTGAGGTGTGGGTCTGGTATCGCCATAACATCGGCGGCGACAGCTGCCCTATTGTCGACACCTGGTGGCAGACGGAGAGCGGGGCTGCCATGATAAGCCCCTTCCCGGGTGCCACGCCTCTCAAACCCGGATCCTGCACGCTGCCACTCCCGGGGATCGACGCGGAGGTAGTGGACCGCGAGGGCAACCCCGTGCCCTGGGGCACAACTGGCTTCCTGGTCATTCGACGGCCCTGGCCGGGCATGCTCAGTACTCTCTATCGCGACCCAGAGAAGTACAAGGAAGCCTACTGGAGCCAGATCCCCGGCATGTACTTCACCGGCGACGGCGCTCGCCGTGATAAGGACGGCTACTTCTGGATCCTGGGCCGCGTGGACGACGTGATCAACGTTAGCGGCCACCGGCTGGGCACCGCTGAGGTAGAGTCGGCGCTGGTAAGCCATCCGGCGGTGGCCGAGTCAGCGGTAGTGGGTTTCCCTCACCCAGTGAAGGGCGAGGGCATCTTCGCCTTCGTGACCCTCATCAAGAGCAACCGGCACTTCCCCAGCGATGAGCTGGCGCAGGAGCTGCGGGAGCACGTGGGGCGTCAGATTGGTCCCATCGCCCGACCTGACGAAATCCGCTTCACCGATGCCTTGCCTAAGACCCGGAGCGGTAAGATCATGCGCCGTCTCCTGCGGGAGATCGCCAGCGGTTCGTCCGCCCGCGGAGACACAACGACCCTAGACGACGTGTCAGTTCTGGAAAAGCTGCGGGCCGCCTAAAGGGCCAGCAGCGCTGAGCCACCCAAAGCAGGCCATAGTGACCCTCCGTGGCCTGCTTTGGGTGTCCGGCACATGTAAGTTTCCGAAGGGCCCTTCTTCTCACAAGCAGGGGAACACGGTTATAATCCGAATGCGGTGCTCGCTACTAGAGAGGAGGAAGTCACAATGAGCTTATCCGCGGAAGACCTCCGCCGGCAACTGGAGCAGATGCGGCGGGAACTAGACGAGGTCAAGAGCAGCGCCAGCGTCGCGGTGGTGGAGAAGCTGGCCAACCCTGCCCCCCTCGGCCTGGCTGCCTTTGGCCTGACCACCTTCATCCTGAACTTCGTCAACGCTGACTTGGTCCCCAAGGACAGCATTGGCATGGTCCTGCCGGTGGGCCTCTTCTATGGAGGCCTGGCCCAGCTTCTGGCCGGCATGTGGGAGATGAAGAAGAACAACACCTTCGGCTTCACTGCCTTCTCCTCCTTCGGCGCCTTCTGGATGGCATTTGCAGTCATGGTCATTCTGAAGGACACAGAGGTGATAGCGCCGGTGTCCAAGAACGGTCTGAGCGTTTTCCTCTGCGCCTGGGGCCTATTCACCGCTTACATGTTCATCGGCACCCTGAAGATCTCGCGTGCCCTGCAGGTAGTGTTCGCCACTCTGACCATCCTGTTCTTCCTGCTGGCCTGGGGCGAGCACAACGAGACGGTGATGAAAATCGCCGGCTGGGAAGGCATCTTCTGTGCTCTTTCAGCGCTCTACGCCTCGGCGGCGCAGGTGATCAACGAGACCTGGGGCCGGTACGTCGCGCCTCTGGGTCTGGTCAAGTCCTAGAATACAAGGAGACGAAGACAAAGCACTGTATGTCATCAGCAGTGTTTGGGGTCCTTTGTTGACCCATTTTGCAGTGTAGGCTTCAGCCGATTCCTCGGTTCCTGACGGCTTGATGGAATCCACTCGTAGGTAGTGGAATGTGCTGCTTTTCCTTGTGTCTTGCTCTATCTCCGCGCAGGGAGCGAGAGCAAGGGACACAAGGGACTGCTCGCGGGTGCTTCCCGCACCACTACATAGTCCTCGGCAAGCACACCCTCATCTCACCCCTGGGGCGCTCCTCCGGCCGCTCAGCCACTGACTAACCCTCGCTCAGGCCCTCCAGGCAGCAGTACGACGTAAGCAGAATGACCTATACCGCTGCTAAAGGGGCGTAGGGCGTATGACTCCCGATAGGCATTTGCTCAGAACAAACGCGAGAGGTTTCTCCAGGGCAGCATTAGGCCTTACCTCCGATGGCAACCTGTTGACACAAGAGTACCTTGGACTTGGGTCGAGGAGATAGGACCAACAAGGACTGAGCAAACGGGAGGTAATTGAGATGACAACCAGTGCATATCTGCTGATAAGAGCGTCAGAGGCAGTGCGACACAACGGGTATGTGAAGGCCCTGCAGGATCTATGGACACTGCCCGAGGTGAAGCACGTGGAACCAGTGTCGGGCCTGTATGACTGTGTGGCCAGGGTGGAGACGCCGACAAGGCTCGTCTTCCTGGTGCACAAGATCATGACCAAGAGCTGGGTGGAGCGTGTGCACGTACTCAGGGTAGACCAGCCGGCTCAAGGTGAACTGGAGACGGAGGCGACCCAGACGGCGAGGCTGCAGCGGCAGCGGGAGATCATCAAGGCACACCGTGCCGGTCTACCGCGCCCGCCTGGCCCCGAGCCCCAGCTTCGTGCCGGTTCTACCGGAGCGGAGGCATCCCTGGTGGCACGGCTGAAGCGACAGCGGGAGATCATCAAGGCTCACCGTGTCGCACTACCGCACGCGGCTGGCCCCGAGCTCCAGCTTCTTGCCGGTCCTGCTGGAGAGGAGGCGGCCTTGGTGGCACGGCTCAAGCGGCAGCGG
>CAZXAF010000050.1:0-9403 GCA_964638905.1 uncultured Dehalococcoidia bacterium | reverse complement strand
ACACCTGCTGGTAGACGGCCTCGGTCTGCAAAGCAGCCTTCCGCCAGTTGAACTTCTCCAGGATCCTCTGCCTTCCCGCCTGTCCCATTCGTCGCCTTAGGTCCGCGTCTCTCATCAGTTTGTCCGTGGCTTCGGCCAGGGAACGGGCATCGGCCGGTGGCACCAGGATGCCGGTGACGCCGTCCTCCACCACTTCGGGCAGCGCGCCGCCGGTGGTGGCTACCACTGGCAGGCCGCAGGCCATGGCCTCGGCGGCGGGCAGGCCGAACCCCTCGTACAGGGAGGGGCAGACGCTCATCTGGGCGCGGCAGTAGTGGCGTACCAGTTGGGGGGTTGTGACTCGTCCGGTGAAGCGAACGCGGCTGCTCAGCCCATAGCGGCGCACCAGACGAGGGGCCAGCTTCAGCTCCTGTTGCGGCCGGTCGACGAGGGTCAGGCGGTAGTCGGTGCTATCGCGCAGGTAGCGCAATGCCTGGAGGAGATAGAGGGCGCCCTTGCTTCGATCCTCAGAGTTGCTCACACAGATGATGTTGTTGGGCTCCCTGGCCACCCTCATAGGGCGGAACGTGTCGGTGTCGATCCCGTTGTGGATGACCGCCATCTGCTGCCTGGGCAAGGCGAAGGCCGACTCAACCATGCGGGCGGAGGCCTCCGATACGGTGATGATCCTGTCCAGGCGGCGGGCGACGAACTCCTGCATGAGGATGGGGTAGTAGATCAGGCGGCGGGCCTTCTCGATGGGGCTTGTGGCCTGGGCGACGGCGTTGCGCGCATCGATCGACAGGGGATGGTGAACGGTAGCCACCATAGGGACGCCGCAGCTCTTTATGAGCAACAGGCCGATGCCCAGCCCCTGGTTGTCGTGAACGATGTCGAACGGGTGGCGGCGGTGCAGTTCCTGGAACTTGGCCACCGCCCGCAGGCTGAAGGTGAACATCAGGGAGAAGATGCCGGCGCGAGTGCTGGCGAACTCGAACAGGTTCAGGGGATAGAAGAACTGGAGAGGGTTGGGCCGATCGAGGAACTCTCGACGGTTCTCGGCGAAGCGAAACCAGCTGAAGCTCTCCAGGCGGTGCACCTGGACGCCCTCGGCCATGCTCGGATAGGGCGGCCCGGCGATGACGTGCACCTCATGGCCCAGGCGCATGAGCTCGCGCGTCAGGTAGTGGATGTAGACGCCCTGCCCGCCCGAGTACATGCTGCCGTGATACACCAGGAAGCAGAGCCTCACGTTACCTGCCAGACCGCTCTCATTCTTCCAGGCGGTGGGAGAATGGCCAGCTCTTGGAGAGAACGTCGGCCGCTAGAATCCGCCGGCAGCGTAGCTTGCCTCTGTAGAGCTCCTTTTCGGTAGCCAGGTAGACCAGCGACGGGAGTTTGGCAGACCAGCGCTCCAGTAAGATGCTCTTGTTCCGGGCCTGGGCGCGCTCTGTGGCCTTTTGATTCCTGCCCATGGATATCCCATGGTGGTGAATAACAACGCTTCCCCGATGTACGACTAACGCATACCCACGTTCCTTGATACGAAGGCACATGTCGGTGTCCTCGTAGTATCCGCGCCGATAGTCCTCGGAGAAGCCGACGAGTTCGCGGCGTCCGAGGAGGCAAGCCGCGGTCAGGGTGTCCACCTCCACGGGCCTTTCGTCAGCTCCGGGGCGTCCACCGATGCTGACATGGTAGGGCAGCAGGTCCTTTTTCAGAAACATCTTGCCGTCATGCTGGATCCGGCCGTCTGGATAGAGGAGACGTGACCCCACAGCGCCGACCTCGGGATGCAGATCCAGCATCTCGACCAACGGCTCCAGCCACCCCGGCGTAAGCTCGACGTCGTCATTCAGGAAGAGAACGTATGGCCTCTCGGCGAGGCGCAGACCCTGGTTGTTGAATGCGGCAAAGCCACGATTTGCCCGGTTGTTGACTATCTTCAGGTGCGGGTAGTCGATGGACTGCAGAAGGGTGTTTGTCCCATCCTCGCTGGCGTTGTTCACTATAATGAGCTCGAATCCGGGCGGCGTGTGGCGGAAGAGGGTCTCCAGGGTCCTCCTCAGATATTCGCAATTGTTGTGTGTGCCGATGATGATGGATACCTTCTCCGACTTGGCCACCGCAGATAGCAGCCTATCCTTCATCACCTCATCGCTGAAGTCGCAAGCTCGCTGTTTCGCCTTTTCGGAAAGCCTCTTCCAGAGCGCGGGTTGCGTCGCCACCTCCCAAGTCAGGTCCACAAGCTCCTCAAGTGAATTGAATAGGAAACCATGCTCTCCATGAGTCACAATCTCCGGCGGTCCTCCAGAATTGAAAACAATCGGGACCGCCCCAGCAGCCATCCCTTCGACGATGGTGAGCCCGAAGTGTTCCTGAGCGGCCGGTTCCGAAACCGAGAAGCCAGTAGCGTGCCAATAGACTGAGGCCCTCGAATACAGCTCGCGTAGCTCTGAAGACGATGGGTTGAGGTTGATATCGATGGGAAAGCCGCTGGCATGGCGCGCGAGATGGGAAGCATACACCGACTCGCCCTCAAGGACCGTAGCTCCGGCAAGGACGAATCGCCAGCCGCTTAGCCCTCGATTACACAGTTGTTTGAACGCTTGTATCATCGTCAAGTGAGCCTTGTCTGCGAAGGCAGAAGGCACTGCAAAACGGCTCACGTGTAGGATCATGGGCTCCTTCAGGCCGGGGTGGAGGTCGGCAGGAGCGATGGATGGATAGATCACCATCACGTTCTGAGTCCTGTAGCGATCTCTAACGTAGGAGGCGGTGTAATTGCTGCTGGCGAGGTGAGTGATACCGTCGCCATCCTGAGCCACAAAGGGGAAGAACACTATGTTGTAGCTCTTCGGGGTTTTGGCGAACACTATGCTCTCATCGGCCGCTGACAGCCAGATATCGTACTTGTCCGCCGCACCTTTAGAGTACCTCTTGATCGAAATATCTCCGATATCGATGTTCAGATTCTCCAGATACCATCGCCTGTCTCGGGCGGGTGTTCCAGCAGGAACCAGCAGGTCCACCTCGTAGAAGTCGGAGAGGGCCAGCAGGAATTTGAGCACGTGCACGGCGCTTCCTCCTACTGACCAAGCGTGCTCACCGAAGCACCCCACCCGCAACCGCCGCACCAGCGTTGCTCCCTGATCTGATTTCTCACGTTGAGACAACGGACGTCGGCGCAGTGTTCGCCGTGCCCAGCGTAGCGGCGCCGTTATTAGCCTCGTGGGCCGCGCACCGAAGGAGACCGTCCACCGCAGCATTCGCATCGCTATCCGGTAGCGTAAGCTGCCTGGGGGCGCAAAGAACCAGAGCAGCGGTCGAAGGCGCTGGATCAGCCGCCAGCCCAGCGAGTTCTCGATGTCATGTAGGCGGCGCCGCAGGCTATCGACCTCTTCTTGCTTAACCCGCAGTCGCTGACGAAGCCGAGCCAGTTCTGCGCGACTATCATTGCGGGAATCTGCCGTCGGCCGGGTTGTGGAGGCCTGGACACCCTCCGCCTGATCCGGGTGCCCTAGTTCGCTGCGGCTGAGCCAGGCCCCTTCTCTCCCCTTCGTGTACACCTATTCGGGTTCCTCGGCCGCCTTGATAGTGAAAGGCAGGCGGACGCTTAGGTTTGGATTGTAATACGGGTCGCGGTATTTCCCGGGCTCACCCCAGCGGCGGCGGTAATAAAGCTCATCCTCCTGGGGATGCAGCCTTCCCCGCGTGGCACCCTCGTGGTGGTAGAGAACGGCGTAGGGCGTACAGACGATCAGGTATCCTCGCTCCCGCGCCCGTAGACAATAGTCGACATCGTTGAAGGCTACCCTGAGATTCTCATCAAATCCTCCCAGGCGTTCGAAAAGGTCGCGCCGGGTCATCATGCAAGCCCCAGTTACCGCGCTGACGTTACGCACCATCTGGCCCAAATTGAAGTAGCCCCTGTGGTCTACGTTTACTGCGGACCCTCCCACCCCGATGATGATGCCCTCATGCTGTACGCGACCGTCAGGATAGAGAAGGCGCGCTCCAACGGCGGCCACCTCCGGCCTCTGGCTGTGCTCCAGCATCGCCTCGATCCATTCGGGGGTGATCACCTCCGTGTCGTTGTTGAGCAGAATCACGTGCTCGCCGGCGGCCTCGCGGACGGCGAAATTGATCATGCCTGCAAAGTTGAAACGGCCTGGGTAGGCCAGACAACGGTGGCGTGAGTTCTTGAGATAATCGAGGGTCTCCTCATCGCTGCTCTCGTTATCCACGATGAGGATCTCGTAGTTGGAATACGTGCTCTTCTTATCGATCTTGGCGATACACGACCGCAACAGATTCACCCGATCCCTAGTGGGGATAATGATACTAACCAGCGGTTGACCCCGGATCCGGTAACACACTCGATAAGTGTTACTGAACGGGCCAGCAACGATCTCTGCCTCGCTGCCACGCCTCTGCATGGCGTCCGCCAAAGCTCTCTTCGCCGCCTCAATCGACTTTGGCTTAGCTTCAGGTTCCAAAGCTGCCGAACCCGGAACCATCCGCCACGTATACAGCGGCAACGCCACGTGACCGATCCGGTCCGTGCGTTCCGTCACCCTTAGGGCCAAATCGTGGTCCTGGCTGAAATCGCATTCGCTCCGCAAGCCGCCCACCTCATCCACGATCTGCTTACGATACACGGCGAAGTGGGGCACATAGTTTGTCGAAAGCAGAAGATCGGGCGACCAGTCCGGCTTGAAGAAGGGCTGCACCAAACGGCCGTCCGAACTGCGCTTATCCTCATCAGAATAGATGAAATCCAGATCAGGCCGCTCGTTCAAGAGCCTGACCACGCGATATAGAGCATCGGGCTTAAGCTCATCATCGTGGTCCAGGAAGCCCACGAACTCTCCCCTGGCCATGGCCAAGGCCGCATTCGAGGCCCCAGATATACCCTGGTTCTCCCCCAGGTAGGTGACCTTGATCCGCTCGTCGCCCTGATACTGCCGCAGCAGCGCCCGCACCGCCGGCTTGGTAGAGGCGTCGTCGGCGATGCACAGCTCCCACTTGTCGTACAACTGCCCCCGCACCGACTCGATGGCCTCGCGGAGCCAGGCGGGATCACTGTTGTAGACGGGCATGATGATACTTATCTGCGGTCGGTAGGCGAACCGGGCCGCCTCTTCTCTAATACGCCGGATTTGCGCCGACGTCACAGCATGAGCCCGCAGCCACAGTTGGTACTGCTCGTCCAGAGAGCCCACCTGCGAGGCGAACCTGGCCCGCCGGATCATCCGGGGCCACCTCCACACTGACAGCCCCCGCCGGAGAAGCGACATCCACCCCTCCGTGAGGACGATATCGAAGGCGCGGCTCCAGGCGAGGAAGAGGACGCGGCGCCGCGCCCCCGGCGGGGCCAGCCGGTTGACCGCCCGCCGCATCCGCTCCAGCAGGCGGTAGCCAACGGATCGCTGAATAGCTTCGATTTGCTGGTGGAGGTTCTGGTGGGCTTCGCCCAGCTCCCTCTGGGCGGCGTCCTTTTCTGCCAGTGAGGCATGAAGCTCCGCGAGGGCCCGCTCCTTCTCCCCCAGGAGCACGTCGCGCTGGGCCAGAGTAGCCACCTGCTCAGATAGATCGGTCTTCAGCCGTGCAATCTCCGCATCGCGCCGAGCTATCTCCTCAAGATAGTGACGCATTTCGTAGAGACTGGTCAGTACGACTTCTTGGCCTGCCTCAGGTAGAGGTACTTCAGAACACAGACTCACCATGTATAGCGTCTCTGATGGCGATTTGCCAACAGCTTTGAAGAGACTCAGTTGGTCCGCTATCGGTTTATCGGACCCTTCCATTTCCTCGGGAGAGAAGACGGCGCTCGCTATCCAATCATTTTGCGAGAAAGTCTTCACATATCGAAAATGTCCTGCTAGAGCTTCCTCAAACTCGTCGAGCGTGAATTCCCTCGTATGAAACGGATTCCCCTCCGGGTAGACGCCTCTATTGGGGGTGGAAACGATAAACAAGCCGTCCTGGCGTAAGGCACGCTTCACTTCGGCCAAAAACCGCTGATAATCAGCAACATGCTCGATTGTTTCAAAGGACACGACCACATCAAATTGGGCACTCTGAAGAGGCAGCGATTCGGCATCTCCCAACACATAGGCTGGTCGGAATTCAGAATGGTGCTTCTCTCCGTATCTTACCGCTCCTGGTGACCGGTCCAAGGCCACAACCTCAGCTGCTCCAGCCGACCTCAAGAGATCGGCTCCGTAGCCAACCCCGCTGGCCATGTCCAAGACCCGCTTGCCTCCAACGAACCGAGTTGCGAACAGATAACGAACAATATGCTCGGCATAGATCAGACCTTCGTGGTCAAGGGCAGGTATCATCCGCTCACCATTATCGGGTATTGCTACCTCCCGCATTCCCGGCTCCCCGTGGTCTTTCTCTGGCATCATAGTTTATCCGAACCGCCCCTTCGTCCGGACAAGTTCAGTGAGGGACAGGTTCAACCTAACCATCATGCGCTAGGAATCGGCCCCACTCGCGGGGGCCGCTGCGAACCCGGAGGGGCTCGACAGGTACTCGTCCACCACCTTTTGCGGCTTCCCGTCAGCAGCGACGACGCCGTGGTTGAGTAGGATGGCGCGGTCGCAGAAACGCTTCACGTTCTCCAGGTCGTGGCTCACGAGGACGATGGTGACCTTGTCCCGGCGCAGCTTCTCGATGTGGTCGAAGCACTTGCGCTGGAATTCGGCGTCACCCACCGCCAGCACTTCGTCGACGAGCAGAATCTCCGGCCTGACGTGCACGGCGACGGCGAAGCCCAGACGCACGTACATTCCCGACGAATAGGTGCGCATGGGCTGATTGATGAACTCGCCCAGCTCGGAGAACTCGGCTATCTCGGGAAGCTTCTCCTGGGCCTCCTTACGTGACAGACCCAGGAGGACGGCGTTGATCACGGCATTGTCCCGTCCGTTCATCTGAGGATGGAAGCCGGCTCCCAGCTCCAGCAGGGGCGAGACACGCCCCCGCACTATGAGCCTCCCTTTGGTCAGGGGCGCCAGCCCGGAGACGATCCGCAGCAGGGTGCTCTTGCCGGCGCCGTTGGAACCGATGATGCCTACGCTCTCCCCGCGGCGGACCGTAAGGGATACATCCCTCAGTGCCCAGAAAGCCTGCCTGGCCCGAGTGGCTTTCAGAAAGCTCGGCAAATGCAGAACCGCCTTCTTCAACTCCATCACGCGATGCGGGTAGAGGAAGTAGCGCTTGGAGACGTTCTCCAGGATGATGACCTCTTGCTCGCTATAGGGCGACCTCAAACTGTCCCTCTAGAGTCTTGAATGTGATGCTCCCGGCCACAAGTGCGAGGGCCGTGAACACCAAAGCCGGCCAAATCTCAACGCCAGGAAGCTGGTCGTACAGAAACAGGTCTCGCCACGCTTGAATGAGCGGGGCCATCGGGTTGAGATATATCACCGGGCCCAACCTATCCTTGACCAGGGAAAGCGGATAAAGGATGGGAGTGAGGTAGAACCAGAGGGTCATCAAGACCTCGACCAGGTGCTCCAGGTCGCGCAGGAAGACATTGAACGACGCCACCAACAGCACAGCTCCCGCCAGCATCAGAAGCTGGATGGCCGTGAGCAAGGGAAGGCCGATCAACCACGTGGGGCGAGGGTAATAACCCGCAACAGCGAGAAGCAGCACCAGTATCGGGATCGATAGGGCGAAGTGCAGGAGCTGGCTGGTAACAGCCGACAAAGGCAGGACAAAACGCGGGAAGTAGACTTTCTTGAGCAGCGCGGCATTATTGGAGAACGAGGCGGCGGAGGACTGGATCGAGGCCTGGAACCAGGTCCAGGGGAACAATGCCGCCAGCAGGAACAGGACATAGGGAACATCCTCTCCGAACTTCACCCGCAGCACGGTGCCCAGCGCGAAGGAGAAGACCAGGGCCTGAAGCAGAGGCTTAGCCAGCGTCCACAGGAGCCCCAGGACGGTGCCCTCATAGCGCAGCTTCACATCCCGCGCAGTCAGGAGCAGCAACAGCTCCCACGTGCGGGCTACCCCCCTGAGGTTCAGCCGTCCGAGCGAATCAGCGTAGCTAGCGGACGAAGCCGCGGCCACAGCCCCC
Organism: uncultured Dehalococcoidia bacterium; assembly: GCA_964638905.1. Lineage (GTDB taxonomy): Bacteria > Chloroflexota > Dehalococcoidia > SM23-28-2 > SM23-28-2 > SM23-28-2. The sequence goes on along the minus strand of CAZXAF010000050.1, from coordinate 1,326 downwards.
CCAAAACGTTCACAGTGCTACCCCGTAGACTAGCAGGCCGGAGGCCACCAATCAAGGAGAGGCCGCCCGCCCGCAGGGTCGCTTGCCTTCAATACCACCGGAAGGTACAATACCCCTAACCTAGTTCAGGCTGGGGTCTATGGCAAAGCAAAAGCTCAAGGGCCTCATCCTCAGCGGCGGTAAGGGTGAACGCCTGCGTCCCTTCACTTATTCCGGCGCCAAACAGCTGGTGCCCATAGCCAACAAACCCGTCCTCTTCTACGTCATCGAGGATCTGGTAGCCTGCGGCATCACCGACATCGGCATCGTGGTCGGCGACACGCAGGCCCAAGTGAGGGAAGCCGTGGGGGATGGCGATCGCTTCGGTGCCAGGGTGGCCTACATCCAGCAGGAGGCCCCCCTGGGCATCGCCCATGCCGTGAAGATCGCCGCTGATTTCCTGGCCGACCATCCCTTCGTCCTCTACCTGGGCGATAACCTGGTGCTGGGCGGCGTGGCCACCTTTGTGGAGCGCTTTCGCGGCGACTCCAGCAACTGCCAGATTCTTCTCAGGCGGGTGGATACCCCCCAGAGCTTCGGCGTGGCCGAGCTGGTGGACGGCCGGGTGGCGCGGGTGGTGGAGAAGCCAAGCCAGCCGACGAGCGACCTGGCGGTCATCGGCGTGTACATGTTCGACCGGCATGTGTTCGAGGCGGTGCAGCAGCTACGGCCATCGGCCCGCGGCGAGCTGGAGATCACCGATACCATCCAGTACCTGATCGACAAGGGATTGGCCGTCCAGGCCCAGGAGCTGAACCGGTACTGGATGGACACCGGCAAGATGGACGACATCCTGGAGGCCAATGCGGTTGTACTTGATGCCTTGCCAGCCCGCAACGAGGGCAGCATCGACAGCGCTTCGCGGGTAGAGGGCAAGGTGATCGTCGAGCGCGGCGCCCGGGTGACCAACAGCGTCCTGGAGGGTCCGCTGATCATCGGCGAGGAGAGCCGCATCGTCGATTCGCAAATAGGGCCTCACACCTCCATCTATCACCACTGCCAGGTGGAAGGCAGCCGCATCGCCAACAGCGTTGTCCTGGAGCACACGCTCATCGAGCGCGTGGGCTACCGGATCGAGGGCAGCCTCATCGGCCGCTACGTGGAACTGCGGGGCGACGGCAAGACGGAAGAGCGGTGTTGCGCCCTCACCCTGGGCGACCACAGCCAGATTCGGGCGGTTTAGGGGCTGTTTGATGCGCACCATCTTGGTCACCGGCGGGGCAGGATTCATTGGCAGTCACTTCGTGCGCCGCCTGCTGCGCGAGCACCCTGAGTATGCGGTCATCA
>CAZXAF010000049.1:0-9434 GCA_964638905.1 uncultured Dehalococcoidia bacterium | reverse complement strand
CCTTCCAAGCAGGTCACGCGGGTTCGATTCCCGTCTCCCGCTCCACCCCGAACAAGACGTTACAATGCACGCGTAGCGAAGGCCGCCGAAGGGCGGCCTCCTGCTTTCCAAGCACATGGTCGGGTGGGGGCAGGCAGTCCCGGCAAACTTGGCCTCTAGGGCATCGAATTGTCATGGCACTTGCCGCATCGTCGGGATATGGTGAGCACTTCGGACGAGATACGGCGAAAACGGCGCGAGGCCATGCGCCGGTATCGTCTCAAACTTCGACCGCAATACGAACCGCCTACGCCCACCCAGATTAGGCAGTTGCATCAGCGACTCGGCCTAAGTCGGCGTGCTTTCGCAGCCCGCGTCGGTGTCGAAATGGGAACGGTAGTCAGGTGGGAAAAGGGCCGGACCGCTCCTCGCTTTCTCGCTACTGAGCGTCTGCGGGAACTCCAGAGAGAGTCAGAGGCACCATGATCCAAGCCGTCGTCTGCTGTCGTGTCACTACCAGTACCTGGGCTGAAGAGGCCCCCTAACCAGCGGGGAGCTCGTGGAGCTGCCCAAGATCTGCAACGTGAGCAGCCTCCTGCCCGCCGAGAAGCTGTTGATCACCCAGCGCCCCTTTCGGGCGCGGTGACTTCTGCGCGTGACCATGAACTAGCTCACCCTATCGGCCCGCTCCTTCCACCGCGTAACAAGATTGCCCCGCACCACTGCTGACCTGGCAGGCTCAGCGGTCATCGGCACGCCTCAGGTGACGGAGGCTATCCAGTATCGAGGGCGGGGGAATGGCTAGTCTGCAGCTGCCATGGCGAGCGGGCGCGGGGTCGGCAATCACTAACCGCGCCGCGCTGGGGCGGCCTACTGTTGGCCAAGCTTGCCTCACCTGTGTCAATCGTGCATGTTCGGCCGCATCGTGGGAGGACGATGCCCGTTCCTGATTCGCAGCTTCGGCTCTTCCGCTTGGACCAGGCGGAATAGAACCTGACGCCCAATGTGGGCTGGACCAGGCTTGTGGGTACAGAAGACTTGCTGAAGGGGGGCCTTCGATCTCCTGGGGCCTGGGTTTCTTTTCCGTGCTCCGATGTCGGCGAATTCTGACTTCCCGAGCGCACCGGGAGGCGTCTCTTCCGAGGAGACCAGCGTTGGTTCGATTCCTGCTCCGCGGCCGCAGCCAGCCATCAGGATGAGCGAGGCCTCCAAGAAGGAGGCCTCGCCCATCGCTGCCTCGCGGTCGGCGGCCGCCGACCCCGCCGACCAGCCAAGACCAGCTCTAACGGGTGCAGGTCATCCCGATTACCTGCTTGTACAGGAGCACATCCAGGATGTTGACGACACCGTTGGCGCTCAGGTCGTAGCGGCAATCATACGCCCCGCTTATCGGCCCCTTGAAGCTCAGGACATCCAGGATGTTCACTGAGGCGTCATTGTTGACGTCCGGTGGCCAGGCATCGTCACCGGGGTTGTCAGGGCAGGCATCGGCAGGATCCGTGCCTATGACCGCCTCTGCGCCGTTGGTCCAGCCGTCACCATCCATGTCCCCCTGGGGGTCAGCAGGATCGTCCGACACCGTCAGGTACTTCTTACTGGCGTTGTTGGCTGCGTTGGGGTCATACACGTGCGCCGTGGACACACCGATGGAGCTGTCGAAGACGAAGGTCTTAACGGTCGTGTCCTGGGTGCAGTTGATGGTCCAGACCTCGTCCACCACCTGGTCCACGCTCACGGGCACGCCACTAAGGGAGTTGGGCACATTCTTGGCCACGACGGTGCAACCGGTAGGCGGAGTGGCAGTGCTGTTGATGGCGATATTCACCGGTGTCCAGGGCCCGTTGTTGTGGATGTGCTTGCGCAGCGTGACGTCCACGTCCTGACCGAGCGGTATCTTAGTGGGCGGGTTGACCAAGCTGGCGCTGGTGATCTTGACGTCCGCCAGAGCCATAGCCTCCACTGTCAGCTCCGTGCCGTCCCAGTCGTTGTTGTCGGGCACTGGGTCACGCACGTGAGGTTCCTTCACTGCAACGCTGTCGTCAAAGGTAAAGGTGTACTCGCCGAGCTCGTAGCAGTGAATGACGAACGGCTCGTGGTGGAGGATGTCCACGCTCACCGGCACGTTGGAGAACTGCTGGGTGTGAACCTGAGGACGCACTGTGCAGTTGGTCGGCACTGTGACGTTTGTCGTCGTGGAGGCATCCACAGGCCCCCAGGGCCCATTGTTGTGGATCACCTTGTCCAGCATGACCACCACGTCTTGGCTCACTGGGATCTGGGCCGGCGGATCCGCCATGTACTGAGCAGCCACCTTCAGGTCGGAGTAACCGATGGCCTTCACCGTCAAGCTTGTGGTCTGGGGCCCGTTGTTGCCCATGTCGGGGTCGATGACGTACGGGTCCTTCGGTTCGCTCACCACGTTGGTCACGCTGAAGGTGTGGCTGCTGGGCTTGGAGCAGTGGATGGTGAAGGTCTCGTCGACGGTGACGTCCACGCCGTAGGGCACCACCACCTGCTTCTCGTCGGTGGCCGGGTTGATGGTGCAGTCAGCGGGTGCGGTGGCCGTCTTGGAGACGGTGACCTCCACCGGTTCGGCGTACGGCCCGTTGTTGTGGAGCACCTTGCGCAGCGTCACTGGCACATTGGCGCTGACGTCGATCTCGGCCGGCGGGGTGAGGAACTGCTGGGTGACGATCTTCACGTCCGACTCGCCATAGACGGCCCAGCTAGCCTCGGTGTAGGCCTCGTTATTGTCGGGATCGGGGTCAACGACGTGGGCCTGGTCGATCACGATCTCGGCGCGGCCCGAGAACATCCGCTGGCCAGCCACGGTGCAGTGGCCGATGAGGTCGACGCTCAGCGACAGGTCCCCGCTCACAGGGAGGTCATGGGGGATGGGCGCATCTATGGGCACGCCCGACGGGACCGGGATAGGCGGGTAACCGGGGAATACGACCCGGAGTGTGCAGTTCGGCGCGACGTTCAAGGTGAGCCTCATGTGCGTCGATACCGGGCCGTAAGGGCCGTTGTTGTGAACCTCGGCGCCCAGGGTCACCGACTTGTCCTCACTGACTTCGCCGGACGCGATGTCGGGAATGTCTACGCTCGTGATCTTGACGTCGGCCGTGCCGATGCAGTCCACCGTGATCTGACCGGGCATCGTGTTGTTGCCCAGGTCGGAGTCGACCACGTGCTCGTCCTTGATCCTGAGGATGGTGTTCACGAACTCGAAGGTGTGGGTGCTGGCCTCCGAGCAGTGGATGACCAGATGCTCCTCGACCACTACCTCGGTGCTGGTAGGAAGCGGTATCACCTCCTGGTAGGTGTCTCCCGCAAGTAGCTGCACCCAGCTGACAGCCAGCTGGCCCCAGGTGTCGAACCCTGACCACTTGTCACCGAGAACTGTGAACTCGATCTCCAGGCTGTCCGTGAAGGGGTCGATGCCCGTGCCGGCGGTGAAGGAACCGTTCCCAACATCGATGCTGCTGTTGTCCGGATTCACCAGGTCAATGGAGTGGACGACCCAGAACTCGGCAGTGGATGGGTCAGAGTGGTAGGTGTAGACCAGGGTTCCGTTGACTCGCAGCTCAAAGGAGTTGCTCCCTGCCTGACCGTCAAGCACGCTCGTGCGGAGGATGCCTAGCTGGAAGCCGGGGTTAGTGAGGGTCACGCTGGCTTCCCGCGTATCATTGGCGCTGCTCGGTAGCTCGTTTGGATGCCAGGCCACCCTCGCGTTGCCATCATCACTGCCGCCGCCGTAGGCACCGTGGCACTCAGGCACGATCTCCTGTCCCCAGCCATCGGCAGAGTGGTTGGTCTCGTCGTCAGAGTACCCAGCATTGCAGGCGGGGTCGCTCTGGTTTGCTGTATCCCGGCCGCCGATGTTGACGGAGTCGATGACCGCCCCCACCTCGACCTCTACCGGACCGTAGGGGCCGTTGTTGTGGAGTACCTTGGACACGGTGACGGGCACGTTCTCGCTCACCGCGACCTGGCTCGGCGCATTGATCTGCTGGCTGACGATCTTCGGGTTCGCCGTGCCGATGCAGTCCACCGTGATCACGCCGGGCATCGTGTTGTTGCCCAGGTCGGGGTCGACCACGTGCGCGTCCTTGACCTTCAGGATCTTGTTCACGAACGGGAACACGTGGGTGCTGGCCTCCGAGCAGTGGATGACCAGTTGCTCCTGCTGAGGCACGTCGTCACTCACAGGAAGGTCATCAACCTGTATGGGACTGGCCGCAAGCAGCTCTACCCAGCTGACAGCCAGCTGGCCCCAGGTGTCGAACCCTGACCACTTGTCACCGAGAACTGTGAACTCGATCTCCAGGCTGTCCGTGAAGGGGTCGATGCCCGTGCCGGCGGTGAAGGAACCGTTCCCAACATCGATGCTGCTGTTGTCCGGATTCACCAGGTCAATGGAGTGGACGACCCAGAACTCGGCAGTGGATGGGTCAGAGTGGTAGGTGTAGACCAGGGTTCCGTTGACTCGCAGCTCAAAGGAGTTGCTCCCTGCCTGACCGTCAAGCACGCTCGTGCGGAGGATGCCTAGCTGGAAGCCGGGGTTAGTGAGGGTCACGCTGGCTTCCCGCGTATCATTGGCGCTGCTCGGTAGCTCGTTTGGATGCCAGGCCACCCTCGCGTTGCCATCATCACTGCCGCCGCCGTAGGCACCGTGGCACTCAGGCACGATCTCCTGTCCCCAGCCATCGGCAGCGTGGGCGTCCTCGTCAGCCGAGTACGCTGCATTGCAGGCGTTGGCGGCGCCGTCGTAGCCAATGTTCACGGAGTCGATGACCGTCCCTATCTGGATGTCCACCGGACCCCACGGTCCCATGTTGTGCAGCACCTTGTTCAAGGTGACCGTCACGTCCTCGCTCACCGGAACTGTGGCCGGCGCATTGACCTGCTGGCTGACGATCCCCACGTCCGCCGTGCCGATGCAGTCCACCGTGAGGTCAAGGTACTTGGCGTTGTTGCCGGGCTCCGGATCAATGATCAGCGGGTCCTTGGCCTCGACGACGTTCTCGAAGTGCCAGGTGTGGGTGCTGGGCTCCAGGCAGTGGATGTCCCAGTCGGTCAAGAGGGGCACCGGCGTGCTGATCGGTAGGTCCACGTTGATGTGGACGTCCAGCACGTCCGGCCAGCCGACCACCTCGACGTGGCTATACGGGCAGGAGTCCTGAACCACCTGGCCATTGATGGTGACGATCTCGCCGCCCTGGCAGTGGTAGGAGACTTCGCCACCGGGAGGCGGGGTCGCCCAGGTGTGGGACCACGCGTGCACCGCCGGATTCGGCCCGATGTTGTGGAGGACCTCCTCAAGCTGGAACCAAATGTCCTCGCTCACCGGGATGTCCTGGCCGTTGCTGATACCCACCGGCGATAGGCTCACCTTGTCGAGGTCGGCCTCGCAGATGGCCTCGGGCTCAGCCGCAAAGAGCTCTAGGTAAGTGACGGCGACCTGGCCCCACTGGTAAAAGTACGTCCACGCTGGTCCGTGGGCCACGAGCTCTACCACGAGATCCGTGGTGCAAGGGTTGATGCCCGTGCCGGTCGTAACAGAACTGTCAGAGAACGCTGGGTTACGGCTACTGTTGGCGGGATTCGCCAGGTCAATGCTATGTATTACCCACGTGTCAGCGGCGGTTCCAGAGGAGTAGTACGTGTAAACCGTGGTTCCGTTGACTATCACATCGAACGCGTTGCTCCCGGCGGTACCGTCAAGGACCTCCACCACCAGCGTACCCAACTGGTAGGCGCTGGGGTTGGTCAGAGTCACGCTCGCTCCCGGGTTGTTTGTCCCATCCACCTGCGAACCAGAGCTGTCCCACTCCTGACCTTGCCAGAGCACCCTGGCGGTCGCGTCCCCGGACTGGGACGGAAAGCCGTAGCCGCCCCCGCAGGCGTTCCACACGGAGATTCCCCAGTCGGCGGCCGAGTGATTGGTCTCTTCGCTGGAGTAGACAGCGCTACAGGCCCAGCCCGCTTGACCCTCGTTTTTGCCGATGTCGACGGAGTCGAGGCTCACCGGCGCCGGGTCCGCGCTGGCGCCCTGCTGGCTGGACAGCAAGTTGTACCCCACTGCCACGCATGCCAGCACGGCAAAAAATAACAGAATCGCGATACGTTTCATTTACTCCTCCCTGGTTCGGTCTTGTCCAGGCCGGTGTGCTGCCGAGGGTACCCACGACGCGAAGCCGTCGTGGACACCCGTCATAACTCGAAGATCCATTGTTGGAGAATGCTGCGGTCCGTCGATAGAGGGGGAAGCCTTGCGAGAACCTCGCGCAGGAGGTGAATACACTGCGGCAATGGCGCCAGCCTTCCGTTTGCCGACTCGCGCCACTCTGCCTTAGAATAGAATATGGCAATGGGTGTGGTCATGCGCGCCTCGCTGCCTGGCCCCGGCGGTCTCGGCCGTCCGGGGCCTCTGTTCTACTTCTTGGCTATAGCCTGTCTCCTAGTGCAAGCTCACTGACAAAATAAACTGGCGACCGACTGTCGTCAGTTACTCCTAGTGCCGCCAAGTCTCTCCCGTTCACTAGACAAATGCGCCTCAGTCCAACGGGCGAGAGCTTGTGACACGTTCTATTCGCAAAGATTGAGGAGTAGGATGACGGCTGCTTACAATGATTCCTCCCGGCGCCAACAAAGAGACCGTGCTCAGGGTGCGCCACCCATCCGCTAGCCATCCGCACCATTGGCTAGTCTCCCTCCAGGCCGGCACCGATAAGACTTGTACAGTTAATATTATGGCATTACAAACAGGATACGCGTAAAGCAAGGCTATTAATACACGCCCGCGTCGTTTTGTCAAGTACTATCGTACCGCCTTTTCTTTTTTCGGTTAATCTTTTGCAGACACCTCTGACCTGGGACGCTTCGCTCGAGTTGTGGGCGGTTTCGGCGCGCCTTCCCGCGACGTGGAGAGGTCGCCGCCGCTATCGCCTACGGTGCCCCGTAGCCTCCACCAGGGAGCCCTAGAACGTCCTCTGCGAACTGTCGCGCCTGCGAGTAGGATGGGGCCGCGTTCGAGGATTGACTCGGTGCTCTGTCCGTGTATAATGTTTGCGGTTATGTTTACACGCTGCCCGAGCAAGGAGTAACCCCCGTGAAGACTTTGCGCTTGGTTCTTCTAGCGGTGTTGGGGCTGGCGGTAGGCGTGGCGGCCTCCACCGATGCCCAAACGGTTCTGCTTGCCGTCAACACCATCAACCCGCAGCAGGGCGCCTCGTTCGGCTACTCCCTGGCGGCGGGCGAGGTCAACGGCGACAGCAGGGAAGACATCGGTGCGGGGGCACCCGGCGAGGCTGTGGGCGCCATAGCAGGTCTCCCGGACATAGCACCGATCGTGGCGGAGCTGTACGCTGCCAGTGAAGACGGAAATCCTTACACCACCGATCTCGTCCTCAACCCGGACGTGGCGGGGGACTATCCCGACGCGTCGGGGGCACTCACCTATTACCAGGTGTGCAACGCCTTCCGCGGGCATATCGATGCCACGGGCCTCCTGCCTGGTTTTCCCTACCAGCTTAAGATCATAGGGAAGCCATCATGTGCAAACTGGTGGGCCGAGCCGGATGACTGGGGAAACGAGCAACTTGGTCCCGAGGGATTCTGGTGGCACTTCTCCGACGGAGTGCAGACAGACCCTGGGAGAAAGGTATACAACGACTACGAAGAGTATGATGACTGCGGACACGGCGATGACCCTCTGCCTGACCCTGATGCCGGATATCGACTCCCTGAGGTACCTCACGACTTTGTGCCCGCCCAGACGGAGGATTGGTGCTACGAGGGCGTCATCGTGTTCTACGGCACGATGTCGGATGCCAACGGTAACATCTCCTGGGACTTCGTCGCCGACTGGAGCTACCCGCACGCGCCACCCGAGGACAACAGGGACGACCACCCCTTCGTGCTGCCCAACGGCCTGTACAATGTGCGCTTTGTTCTGAACGAGAGCGCGCACAACCCCGTGGGCTATGATGGCCCCCCCACCGCTGTGTGGCGTGGAGTTCTGCTTGACGAGAACAGTGCGTTCGAAATCTCCGACTCGGACTCCGACGGCGACGGCCTCGGCGACGGTTGCGACAACTGCCCGAGCACCGCGAACGAGAGCCAGCTAGACACTGACCTGGACGGCGTAGGCGACGTCTGCGATAATTGCCCCGACACCCCCAATGCCGATCAGTCCGATGCGGATGGCGACGGCCAGGGCAACGCCTGCGACCCCGACGACGACAACGACACGGTGCTGGACGGCGATGATACGGATCCCTTAGACCCGTACGTCTGTCGAGACCTGGACACTGACACCTGTGATGACTGCTCGGAGCTTGGCGTGGCTGACCCCTCCAACGACGGCACTGACACCGACTCCGACGGTGCCTGCGACGCTGGCGACCTCGACGACGACAACGACACGGTGCTGGACGGCGATGACACCGACCCCTTGGACGCGTACGTCTGCCAGGACGTAGACAGCGACACGTGTGACGACTGCTCGGTGCTGGGCCAGCCGGACGTCTCCGACGATGGCAGCGATACCGACTCCGACGGTGCCTGCGACGCTGGCGACGTCTGCACCAGCGACCCGAACAACGATGCTGACAACGACGGCATCTGTGTGGGCAGCGGCTACCTGCCCCCCAAGACGGGCGACAACGACAACTGTCCGGGGACGGCCAACCCTGACCAGGCCGATGCCGACGGCGACGGCCAGGGCGATGCCTGCGATAACTGCCCTACTGTAGCGACGCCTTGGTTCGTGCCGGTAGGGGACGACGACTGCGACGGCTTCGCTACCGCAAACGAGGAGTACACCGGCACCGATCCCGTGGACCCCTGCCCCGACGCCCTCGACGACGACGCTTGGCCGCCGGACATTAACGGCATGGGCTGCGGTTCCCACAATGGGCAGGTGAACATTCTGGACGTTCTGTGCTTCAAACCGCAGTTCCAGGAGGGGGCGGTCTATGACTCCCGTTACGACCTGAACGCGAGCGGCGGCGTCACCATCCTAGACGTCTTGCTCTACAAGTGGTTCATCAATACATCCTGCACGAACCCTTGAGGGCGACCGGCGCTTGAACCCAAGGTGATCCTGCCTGTCCTGCTGGTGGCCAATGTCATCTTGTGGGTGGGTCGTGAGCGACTATCGGAATCTGTATAAGCAGTTCCGAGTGGGCACCTGAATGCTCGCTCTGGCTCCTCAGGCAGCGGCAGAGCAACGCGTCAGAGGGATCTTCTCACCAGCACGACCTGATTGACAATCCGGGCCGCCTGCCGGCACCTGCCGTGGATCGGCGCGCTCCTGCTTCTCAAGCAGGTTGTCGCGGGTTCGATTCCCGTCTCCCGCTCCAGGCCAACTAGACGTTACAACGCATGCAAGGCAAAGGCCGCCGAAGGGCGGCCTCCTGCTTTCTAGGCAGGTCGTCGGGGGTCGCTCA
>CAZXAF010000048.1:0-9504 GCA_964638905.1 uncultured Dehalococcoidia bacterium | reverse complement strand
TGACGCCGTTCTCGATCATGTACTCCACCGAGCGCTGCCAGAGGACGGGTCGGCGCAGCTGCTCTGAGAGCTCTCGCTTGATGTCCTCGCTGCTGGTTATCGGCTGGGCGCTGCTGTTGGCGACGATGGGCACCTGGGCATCGGCGAAGGGTGTGCGGGTGATGACCTCGATCATGCCCTCGGCGGCCGGCCGCATCAGAGAGGAGTGGAAGGCGCCGCTGACGTTGAGACGAATGGCCTGGCGGGCACCGCGGGCCTTGGCTTCCTCGATCGCTTGTTCCACCGCCTCGCAGGTGCCACCGATTACGACTTGCCCAGGCGAGTTCAGGTTGCAGACCTCGGCACGCGTGTTGTAGCACAGCTCGGTCACCTTGTCCTCCGGCAGGCCGATGATCGCCGCCATGGAGCCGGAGACTCTCTCGCCTGCCTCCTGCATCAGGCGGGCGCGCTCTCGCACCAGGCGCAGGCCGTCGCCGAAGCTCAGTGCGCCGGCGGCCACCAGGGCGGTGTACTCGCCCAGGCTGTGGCCGGCCATGAAGGCCGCCGAGTGTTCCTGAAGGCTTCCCGCTTCCAGGGCAGTCTGGAGGCAGGCCAGGCTGACGGTCATGATCGCCGGCTGGGCATTGATTGTCTGGCGAAGGGACTCCTCTGGCCCCTCGAAGCAGAGACGGCTGAGAGGGAGGCCAAGCACCTCATCGGCCTCCTCGAAGACACGGCGAGCGAGGGGAAAGGACTCATACAGGTCAAGGCCCATTCCTACCTGCTGCGAGCCCTGGCCGGGGAATACCCAGGCTTGGCCGCCGGCATCGCGTTCCTCCGGATAGGGGTGAGCCGCCATCTCTACCACCGTATGTCCTGCCGGCTAGACGAGAGGCAGGACAGGCGCAGTATAGCAGAAAGCGCTGAAGGCGGGGAAGGCAGGTGATGGCTAGGGCAGGCGGTGCGGCTCCTCTACCTTCAACACCGTTCGCCCCCGGTAGGTACCGCAGACGGGGCAGGCCCGATGAGGCAGGCGGAGGGTGCGGCACTGAGGGCAGGGCACCAAGTGGGGCAGGTTGACCATGATGTGGCTGCGGCGCTGTCGTTGTCGCGATTTGGGATACTTCTTCTTCGGCAGTGGTGGCATGCTATGACTCCTGTTCCGTATTAACGGCCAGCCCCGCCAGAGCCGTCCAGCGGGCATCGGTCTCCTGGCTGGGGCAGCCGCAAGGGCCTTGGTTGAGATTGCGACCACATCGTGGGCACAGGCCAAGGCAATCGGTCTTGCACAGAGGCTGCATGGGCTCGGCGATCAGCCGATACTGCCGCACTGCCTCCGCCAGATCGAGAACCTGGTGGGTGTCGATGAGGAAGGCGTCGGAGTCAGCGAGCAGGGGCAGCGCCTCACCGGTAGAGGCGTCAACCGTGGGGAAATACTCCTCCTCGAAGGTGAGGGTAAGGGGATAGGACACATCGCTCAGGCAGCGGCTACACTTGGCGGAGACGGTGCAGTGCAGGACGGTGGAGACCAGGATTCCCTTGTCCGTCCGCATGAGGTCGACGCTACCCGTCAGCTCGCTAAGGGAGTCCTCCCCCTGGGCTAGGGGTCTGCTCTCGCTGATCTCGTAGTGGGTCACGGTGCCCACGGGCTCGCGCAGTTGCTGGCCGACGACGAATTGCATGAAAATCTGTCCCCAAAAATCCGGAGAAGTACTGTGCCAGATTGGCCGGTGCCTTGTCAGTGACCTCTCTCTAAGTCTATAATCCTGCCGCGAGCATTGTCTACCCCATCTTTGGTTCGGTAGTCCCATGCCGTTGCTGGCAATGACGATAGCCGCTGATCTTTACGCTCTCCAGGAGACCGATTTGGCAATAGAGGACGCCGAGGCTTCGCTAATGGCCGTTGAGGAGCAACTGGGCGAGAGCGAGGAGCTTATTGCCAGCCGCCAGGCAGTCGAGGACGGACGGGACGCTCTTGAAGCCGTCAACAAACAGCAGCGAGATGTGGAGTGGCAGGTAGATGACCTTCGCTCACGCGTCGCGGAAGTGGAGGGCAAGCTGTACGGCGGCTCGGTACGCAATCCCAAGGAACTGGCAGGCATGCAGGAGGAGGCGGACATCCTGAAGGGCCAGCTGCGGCGGCGAGAGGATGGGCTTCTGGATGTGATGGTCCGAGTGGAGGAGAAACAGTCGGCTCTCCAGGAGGCGGAGGAGTCGCTGGCGGCGGTGGAGGATAGATGGCGGCAGGAACAAAAGGAACTGGCCAGCCGGAAGGAGAGGCTGGAAGGCGAGATGGCCGGGCTACAGGAGAGGCGAAGGCAGCAGTCGGACCAGGTGGGGGCGAGGGTGTTGGCTCTGTATGACATCTTGCGTGAGAGACGGCAGGGGATGGCAGTGGCGAAGGTGGAGCGAGGCATGTGCGGGGGTTGCCGTATCAGCCTGCCGATGACCGTATTGCAAAAGGCCCGCTCCGGCTTCGACGTGGTGCAGTGCGTCAGCTGTGAGCGCATTCTGTATGTGAGCTAAGTCGTGAGGGCAGTAGGTTACTTCCGGGAGACAGGTGGTGGCCAGCCCCTGGCCGAGCAGAGCCGCGCTTTCCTGGATTTCTGTCGTCAGAATGGCTATGAAGCGGCGGCCACCTTCCTCGATGGCACAGCCGCCGGTAGCAACTACGCTGGCTATCGCCAGCTCATCGAGTTCCTCAAGGGGCGTCCCGATCGGGGATTCACTGTGGTGACTGTCTCCTCCTTGGTGTGTCTGGGCAGCGATCTGCGGGAGACGGCCAGGCGATATTTCCAGCTGGCCAGCCTGGGCGTGAAGGTAATGTGTCTGGATGATGGCGCCGATCCGGGTTCCAGTCTGCTTTCCCTCTGGACGGAGAAGAAAGGCGAGCAGCTGGGGCAGAAGGTGCAGGCGGCCATGAGGCGCAAGGCGGTGAAAGGGGAGGTACTCGGGCGGCCGCCGTTCGGCTATCAAGTGGGCCCACGTCGCCGCCTGGAGGTGGTGCCCGAGGAAGCGGCGGTTGTGCGTTACATCTTTCGCCTCTATCTGCGGGACGGCCTGGGCATCCGCCTTATCGCACGTCGTCTGAACGAGGAGGGGGTGCGCACCCACCGCAAAGGCTTGTGGAGCATGGTGACCGTGCGAGATATTCTGCGCAATCGCACCTACCTGGGTACCTACAGCAGATTCGGGGTGCGGGTGCCTGCCAGCCATCCCGCCCTTATTTCCAATGATGACTTTCGGCGGGTGCAGGAGCGCTTGAACTCTCGCCGCCAGGAGAGGGCCGAGCGGCAGACCTCGTTCTTTCTTCTATCGGGGCTGGTCTATTGCGGATACTGTGGCAACAAGATGATCGGGGTGAGCCGGCGCCAGCACTGGCGTCGCCGCGATGGCTCCGAGAGGTCGGCGGAGTACCGCTACTATCAGTGCGAATCGCGCACCAACCGCAGCCTGTGCGACTACCACACGCGACGGGCGGGGCAGCTAGAGCAGGAGGTGCGCGAGGCCCTTCTGAGGGAGGAACCGTTGGCGGTGGTGGTGACCGTCCCCAAGGCGGGCGATGATGCGGCGGTGCTGAAGGAGGCGGAGGATCGCTGTCGCCGTCTGCGAGGTCGCCTGCGTCGCCTGGACAAGCGTCTGGAAGAGTACATGAATGCAGCGGTTCGCGGGCGCCTCAGTGACCAGAGAATGCGGTCGCTTGGCGAGGCCGTAGCGGCGGAGGGACTGTCGTTGGAGGAGAGCCTGGCAGAGGCCGAGCGGTTCGTCAAGCAGCAGGTAACGGCGGCCGAGAGGCAGCAGCAGAAGGAGCAGGCCCTGGCCCGCCTGAGAGACGGTTGGGATCACCTCGCCCCGCCTGAGCAGCAGGCGTTGTTCGGCGAGCTGCTGGAGCGGGTGGTGGCGTGGGACGACAGCATCCGCATTATGCTGCGTCTGTGAGGGGCGTGGCTACGGGCGAAGGGTGCTGGCTGGTCTACGCCGATGGCGCCTCGCGGGGGAATCCGGGGCCGGCAGCCATCGGCGCGGTCATTTTTGACGATAAGAATAGGGAATGCCACCATGTCTCCGAGGCTATCGGTCGGGCCACTAACAACGAAGCCGAATATCGGGCGGCGATCGCTGGCGTAGAGGCAGCCCTGGCCCTGGGAGCACGGCACGTCGAGCTGCGGATGGACTCCGAGCTGGTGGTACGCCAGCTAGATAGCCGCTACAGAGTGCGCAACCCCGGCCTAAAGCGCCTGTTCGCCCGCATGAAGGAGCTGCGCTGGCGCTTCGCTTCCTTTAAGGCCGTCGCCATCCCTCGGGCAGACAACGCCCTGGCCGACAGGTTAGCCAATCAGGCCCTGGACCGATCGGGCGCCTAGCTTGGCAGGGGTGTGGTTTCCGCTTTACAATAGGATCGGTCCAGTAGGCTGGGTGATCGCCCCGACTTTGTCGGGGAGGAAAGTCCGAGCTCCACCGGGCAGCGTGCTGGGTAACGCCCAGGCGGGGTAACCCGACGGAAAGTGCCACAGAAACACACCGCCTCGATCTTTCGGGGTAAGGGTGAAATGGTGGGGTAAGAGCCCACCAGCGGCCGGGCAACCGGTCGGCTGGGCAAACCCCACGTGGAGCAAGGCCAAATAGGAGGACGTAGGGACGCCCGGCCTGTCCTCGGGTTGGCCGCTGGACCCCGGCGGTAACGCCGGGGCTAGATTGATGGTCACCGCCCCGACATCGGTCGGGGGCACAGAACTCGGCTTATAGGCCTGCTGGGCCATCGCTGCTGCCGATGGGCATGTTCGCCCGCCGGCGTGCTTCGCTATAGTCATCCTCGACTAGAGCCCCACTCGGTCCGAGAAGGACACCCTCATCTCCGACACTCATCCTCAGCCAGGCGATGCCTGGTATCACTGGACGGCTGGCGGCATCCGTATCGCGGTAACAATCGCTGGCAAACTGCGTCCTACTAACAAGAGAGCCGAACCCTTCCGTCCACGTTGGGCGGCAGGCCCCTGCTTTTCGGGTTGCTGATCCCCGCAGCGCAAAGGAGGTCAAGCGATGAGGGGAACAGGCGTAGCGTGGAGGACACTGGTTTTCTTGGTCATCCTGGCCCTTCTGACCTACAGCAGCGGGTGGGTGTCGACGGCGCTGGCCCGATGTCCGCCCCCTTGGGCATGGTGACGGTGGCCAGGGACAGCGCCGCCGCCCGCCAATGCGGCTGGCGACTGGCAGAAAGGAAGCAGTATCGGCCGCCGCATGCTTCGGCATGAAGGAAGGGCTCGGGAAGGAGAAAAGAAGACACCATGCTGGATCACGTAGATGTAGGGCCAAGGCCGCTGAGTGCCTACACTCACATTATTGGCGAGGAGGTAGTGGAGGAGATAAGGAAGCTGGCAGAGCCTCTCAGGGGTGCCCGCATAGCTCAGATCAACTCCACCACCTACGGCGGCGGTGTCTCCGAGCTGCTGAGGTCCATCGTGCCTCTCTATCGAGGCCTGGGCATTCAGGCCGACTGGAAGCTGATCTCAGCCCGCCCGGAGTTCTTCAACGTTACCAAGGCCATTCACAACGCCCTTCAGGGGGCACCCTACAAGCTAACCCGGGCTGCTCAGGAAACGTACCTCACGTACAACACCCGCAACGCCCAGCTTCTGGACGAGGACTACGATTTCATCATCGTGCACGACCCTCAGCCCGCAGCCATCCGCCACTTTCGAGGGGCGAATGGGGCGAAGTGGATATTGCGCTGCCACATCGATACCTCCGAACCCGATCGGGATGTCCTGGAGTTCATGCTGCCATACATGACTGAGTATGATGCCCTGGTATTCACCATGGACCGCTTCGTGCCGCCGGGGCTGGATCACCAGCGGGTCGTTACCATGACCCCGGCGATCGATCCCCTCAGCCCCAAGAATGTGGGGCTTTCGGAGGGCATATGCCAGGAGATCCAGTCCTGGAGGGGTATAGACCCCCACCGACAGCTGGTGACCCAGGTGTCCCGCTTCGACCCCTGGAAGGACCCCCTGGGCGTGATCGAGGTGTACCGGCTGGTGCGGGAGGAGATGCCGGGCCTCCAGCTAGCCCTGCTCAGTTCTATGGCCTCCGATGACCCCGAGGTGTGGGACATGTATTCCGAGATCGTCGGCGAGGTGAGGGGCGACGATGACATCCACGTGCTGACGAACCTGATTGGCGTAGGGGACATGGAGGTGAGCGCTTTCCAGGCTTCCTCCGACGTAGTGATTCAGAAATCGATCCGCGAGGGCTTCGGCCTGGTGGTCTCCGAGACGATGTGGAAGGGGACGCCGGTGGTGGCCAATCGCTCGGGTGGCATCCCTCTCCAGATGGAGGACAACACGGGAGGCTTCCTGGTGGACAGCACCGAGGAGTGCGCCCTGCGGGTTGCGTACCTCCTCCAGAATCGCGAGGAGGCGCGGAGGCGAGGGATGGCCGGTCGGGAGAGGGTGCGCCAGCGCTTTATCATCACTCGCCTGCTGGCCGATGAGCTGCGTCTGCTGACAGACGTGGCTTCGGCGGGGCCGGTTGCGGTTCCGGCTGCGTCGGCGGGAGCGGGTGCAGATACGGCTGCTTCTGTGCCGGCGTCGTAAGATTGATAGCATAGCCGCCATCTAGAGGCCCCGGGGCTCGAGCAGCTTCGGGGCCTCTATCTTGAAACGCTTACGATTGACACAGAGTAACGATCGAGCGTAGGCGAGCGTCATTGTAAGCGGTACGATCGCGGTCTAGCGAATGGAGGCAACGCGATGAAGGTAGTGAGCCTGGCGATGGGCCTTCTGTTTGCCATCTCCCTGGCGGCGGTGGCGAGTGCCTGTGGTGGCGGCAACGACGATGAACTGGATCAGGCCCTGCAATCGGTGCAGGAGAATGACCTGGCGATCATGGTCCTTCCTCAAGAGGACCTGGGCGAAGAATTTGTAGACATGGAGATCGATGGCGATTCGGGCTTCGCAGGCAACGAAGAGGCCGCCGATGACACCATCGATCCAGAGGACACGGCGGACGACATCGAACAGGTAGGGCGGGTCAACGGATACTCACTGGGATATGAGACACCGGACTGGTTTTCGGCGCTGCAAGCAGGCGAGGGGCTCCTGACGGTTGGCACGGACCTGGATCTGTTCGAGGATGCCGAGGCGGCTTCGGACTTTGTCCTCAAGCAGGCCAACGACTACCTGCGTTTGGAGGGTGAAGAGGTTGAGGCTGGCATAACGCTGGAAAAGGTCGACGTGTTTGCGGTGGACAAGCTGGCGGACGAAGCGATGGGCGTCAGGGCCCGAGCCAGCTTCGGGGATATGGACATGTACCTGACGTTCGTCGGCTTCAGGATCGACCGGCTGCTGGGTTCGGCCTCGATCGGCAGGGCAGACGATGCCGATGTCCTTTCGCAGGTCGAGGACATCGCCCGGGCGCTGGAGGAGAGGATTGAGGGCGTCTTGCTGGGCGATATCGGCGAGACGCCGGTGCCCACGCCGCAGGCAGAGGAGGAAGCGACAGCAGCGGCACCCTCCGAGGGCGGGCCCGACCTGGCGGCGATGGCCCTCAGCCTCGACGACTTGCCCGCCGGCGTGTCCATCGACCAGGAAGGCTATGTGGAAGACGAGGACACCGTCGCCTCCTACGAGCGGGAGTTCGATCTGGGCTTGGCGCATATCGGAAGCTCACGAGCTATGTGGCTGGAAAGCGACATCGATCTCTATGAGGATGCTGCCGAGGCTTCAAGTGCCTTCGCCACAAACGAGCTGCTAATGGCCACGAGCGAGTCTGCTCCGGAGCTCTTTGCGTCCTTCCTGAGCGAAGGGGCAGGGGTTGAGGTCACCAACGTGAGAGCAGAACGTCTTCCTACGCCCGGCTTGGGGGACGAGTCCATGGCAATGCGTCTCTTCGTCGATTGGCCTTTCGGGAGCTGTGAGAGCAACTATGTCTTAGTTCGTACCGGCCGTGTCGTCGGTACACTCGTTCTGACGGGGCTGGAGGGCAACGTCGATGCCGCGGATGCCCTCCCCCTGGCCGAGGCGATGGCGGCGCGTATGGCGGAGCAGTCGGACGGAATGAACGGCACAACGGTCGCCCTGAATTCTGCCTCCCCCACCTCCTGGCTAGGCATCATCCCCGGATCGGAGGAATTGAGCAGTGCTTCGGAGTCCTCCTGCCAGTTCCCGGAGGACATCACCAGCTATCGCTACGTCATGGAGATGCGTATGGAGTTCCCCGAGCTCGTGGAGGAATCCGAGGGGACGACGGAGGAGGGCGGCTTAGAAGACGAGTTGGGAGGGCTCTTCGGCGAGTCCTTGCTGGCCTTTCTTGAGGACATGAAGATGGAGGGTGCCTATGTGGCGCCTGATCGCAGTTGGGACAGAGCGATGCTGGGAGGGGAGTTATTTGCTGAGTCCATACGGATAGGCGAGAGCGCCTGGACTCGGCTTGGTGGAATGGACTGGGCAGAAGGTGAAAGCGGGCCCGGCTGGTCTGTCACTGTCTCGCCCAGCTTCTCTGAGTCCCTGTGTGATATTGGTGTCATCGACGTTCTGTTCGCAGCACTGGGGCTGGAGCCGCAAGAGGAGACCATCAACGGCATCAAGGCCATCCACTACCACATGGATGAGACTGACATGCTGCGTCTGGCTGCTCTGTTTGGTGAGGTTGAGGGCGCAGAGGAGATGCCTGAGTCAGCTACCGTGACCATGGACATCTGGCTGGCGGAGGATGGCGGCTGGCCCGTTCGGATGGAGGCCGAGATCGGCTACACCGACGAGGAGGGACAGTCGTTCGCCTTTGAGCTGTTTATGGAGATCAAGGACATAAACGACCCCGGCATTAAGATCGAGCCGCCTATTTAAGGATGGCTTAGGCAAAGCCGACGTCGGATATCACCGGCGGATGGCAGCGCCGCCGCTGCTCCCGGGGGCCATGTTGCGCCGCCAGCGTGCACTGGTAGAATCTCCGTGAATCCAGTTGGAGGTGGCCCCATGATGATGATGAGACTTGCCCTCGCCGCACTCCTTGGCGCTCTCGTCGGAGCAGTTGTAGCCGCCGGCGTCTCGCTCTTGGCCTTCGCCTACCCGATACGGACGGAGGTCAGCAACTTTCCCCTCGACGACGGTGGCAACTTCACGATCGCCGGCACTGTCCAGGCGACGATAGACCTTCAGTCAGCAGGGCAGCCCCAAGAGAGCGTCGGCGAGTTGGTGGGGTGGCGGGATGCCCAACCCCTCCAGTGTATCTGCTCGGAGACAAGGTAGACTAGCCGACCTGCATCCCAAAGCTGGCTGCCGTCGATCTACCCCCGCTAGTCCGCCCAGGGGTCGATGAGCACCTTGCCCTGGTTGCGGGCGTCGTTTAGCTCGCGCAGGCAGGCCTCCGTCTCCGCCAGGGGGGCGATGCGGGTGATGATCTCCTGAGAGTGCACCTTGCCGGCGGCCAGCAGGTCGAGGGCGGCGGAGAAGCGGCCGCCGCCGCCAAACACACCCTCGATGCGTAGCTCGCGGGCCATCACCATCAGGCTGGACATGGTGTACGGCT
>CAZXAF010000047.1:0-9509 GCA_964638905.1 uncultured Dehalococcoidia bacterium | reverse complement strand
CAGGCCGGTCGTTGCGACCAGTGCGGCGGCGAGCTGTACCAGCGAGATGACGATAGGCCGGAGACGGTGCGAAAGCGACTGGAGGTCTATTTGCAGCAGACGGCGCCCCTCATCGACTACTACCGGGATAGGGGCAAGCTGGTGGAGATAGACGGCAATAAGTCGGTGGAGGAGGTTGCTGAGGAGTTACTGGCCGCTGTCGATGTTCCTTAGGGAGGAGTCCAGGATAGTCCATGCCTATCGTGCTGAAGGGGCCCGAGGAGATAGCCCTGATGCGGCAGGCAGGTCGGGTTGTGGCCGAGGTATTGGACATCCTGCGACAGGAGATTCGGCCGGGGCTGATGCTCAAGAGGCTGGACGATGTTGTGCGACGGGAGTTTGGCAAAAGAAAGGTGGTTCCTACCTTTCTGGACTATCAGGGCTATCCGGCGCGCGTCTGCGTCTCGGTGAACGATGAGATTGTGCATGGCATACCCAATAGCCGCATCCTTCAGGAGGGCGACATCGTGAGCATCGACCTGGGAGCCACTCACAGAGGCTTCGTGGGCGATGCCGCCATCACTGTCGGCGTAGGGAGGATAAGCCCGGAGGCCGAGCGCCTTGTGCGGGTAACCGAAGAGGCGCTGTGGGAAGGCATCAGAGCAGCGAAGGCCGGCGTTCGCCTGGGGCAGATCTCGTCGGCTATTCAGGCTCACGCCGAAGGGAACGGCTTCTCTGTCGTGCGGGAGTACGTGGGACATGGCGTCGGTCGCAGGATGCACGAGGAACCCCAGGTGCCCAACTTCGGCCTGCCCGAGCGGGGGCCGCTGCTCCAGAAGGGGATGACCCTGGCCCTGGAGCCGATGGTTACCGCCGGCGACTGGAAAACCGAAAGGGATCCCGACGGCTGGACCGTTCGCACAGCCGACGGCAGCCTTGCCGCTCATTTCGAGCACACGATAGCGATCATCGAGGGCGGGGCGGAGGTGCTGACGCTTCCTTGAGGATGTTGACAAACTGTCTGGGGGTGGTAGGTCTGCGGGCCGTTTATGCCTAAGAAAGAGAGCATAGAGGTCGAAGGCGTAGTCAAAGAAGCATTGCCCAACGCCGTGTTTCGGGTAGAGCTACCCAATGGGCATAAGGTTCTTGCCCATGCGTCTGGCAAGATCCGGGTGCACTTCATCCGCATACTGCCCGGGGACAGGGTGCTGGTGGAGCTGTCGCCATACGACCTCAGTCGTGGTAGGATTACTTATCGACTTCGGTAGAGTTTTCAGTGATAGTGTGATTGACGATGAAGGTACGAGCTTCGGTTAAGCGGCGATGCGACAAGTGCAAGATCGTCCGACGCAAGGGTGTGGTGAGGGTGATCTGCGAAAACCCGCGGCACAAGCAGCGCCAAGGGTAGAGGAGGCATCATGGCGCGTATCGCTGGCGTAGACATTCCCAGAGATAAGCGGGTGGACATCTCTCTTCGCTACATCTACGGCATAGGGCCCACTCTGGCCCATACCATCTGCGACAGCACCAAAGTGGAGCCCGCTACCAAGGTGCGGGATCTGACCGACGACGAGATCAGCCGCATCCGTGAGTTCATCGATCGCAATTACACGGTGGAGGGCGAGCTGCGCAAAGGAATGCGGCAGAACGTCCAGCGCCTTATCGAGATCAACTGCTATCGGGGGGTGCGCCATCGACGTGGCCTGCCCGTGCACGGGCAGCGCACTCGCACCAACGCTCGTTGCAAGCGAGGCCCGCGCAAGACGGTTGCCGGCAAGCGGCGGGCGATGGCCAAGAAGTAGGATATCCAGGTACGCCTGACCAGCGAGGAGGGTTATGGCTGAAAAGAAGGGCACAGGCCGGGTACGGCGGCGGGAGCGCAAGAACATTCCCGTCGGTCGTGCCTACGTTCAGTCCACCTTCAATAACACGATCATTACTCTCACCGATCCCAACGGCAATGTGATCGCCTGGGCCAGCGGGGGCACGGTGGGTTTCAAGGGCTCCCGAAAGAGCACTCCCTACGCTGCTCAGATAGCGGCCGATAGGGTGGCCAAGCGGGGAATGGAACACGGCCTGCGCCAGGTCGATGTCTATGTGAAAGGACCGGGTAGCGGTCGGGAGGCAGCTATTCGTTCCCTGCAGGGGGCGGGCATTCAGGTGATGAGCATCCGCGACGTAACCCCTATTCCCCACAACGGCTGTCGTCCACCCAAGCGGCGGCGAGTGTAAGCTGGGGATGTTTCTCTCTTAGCTAGTGGGGGAGAGCTAGTGGCACGTTATAGAGGACCAGCCTGTCGAATATGTCGGCGCTTGGCCGAAAAGCTCTATCTTAAAGGGGAGAAGTGTTACTCTCCCAAGTGCCCCTTTGAGCGCCGGCCGTATGCTCCTGGGCAGCGCTCCATGCGCCGCCGCAAAGTATCCGACCGCGGCCTTCAGCTGCGGGAGAAGCAGAAGGCGCGCTCCACCTACGGGCTGCTGGAGCGCCAGTTCCGCCGCTACTACAGGGAGGCGGTGCGACGCAAGGGGATCACCGGCGAGGATCTGCTGCGTATTCTGGAGATGCGCCTGGACAACGTCGTCTATCGTTTGGGCTTCGCCGACTCGCGCAACCAGGCGCGCCAGTTGGTGCGCCATGGCCACATCAGCCTGAATGGCCGCAAGGCCGATATCCCCTCTCACGTGATCAAAGTGAACGATGTCATCGGTTGGACGGCGAGGGGGGAAGGGAGCGAAATCTTCAAGGTTGTCAAAGAGCAGGTGGCTGAGCGGTCCGTCCCCTCCTGGCTGGACCTGGATATTGGACAGATGACGGGGCGGGTGCTATCGCCGCCGACTATGGAAGACATTGGGGCCAAATTCGACCCGGCCACTATTGTTGAGTTCTACTCTCGTTAGCCACCACTTGTCGCTAGAGTGAGGAGGTGGGTCCTGGTGACCCAGTTGGTCGTCCCCCAGGTTGAGATTGTGGAGAGCGACGACAACTACGTGCGCGTCGTTGCCGAGCCCCTGGAGCCGGGCTTCGGCACTACGGTGGGCAACGCCCTGAGGAGAGTCCTTCTCAGCTCCCTGCCGGGCGCTGCCGTCACCTCTGTGCACATCGACGGCGTACAG
Organism: uncultured Dehalococcoidia bacterium; assembly: GCA_964638905.1. GTDB lineage: Bacteria > Chloroflexota > Dehalococcoidia > SM23-28-2 > SM23-28-2 > SM23-28-2. The sequence continues at coordinate 6,416 of CAZXAF010000047.1, read as the reverse complement.
CACGAGTTCTCTACCATCCCTCATATGAAAGAGGACACCATCGAGTTCCTCCTGAATGTGAAGGATCTCCGCCTGCGCGCCCTGTCCGACCGACCAGGCAAGCTGCTATTGGAGGTGAGCGGTCGCGAAGGGGGAATAACCGCCGCCGATATCCAGGGGCCGCCGGACTATGAGATCATCAATCCCGATCTGCACTTGGCTACGCTGGATTCGCCGGAGGGCGAGCTAAGGGTGGAGTTCAACGTGGAGCAGGGCCACGGCTACGTCCCGGCGGGGGAAAGCGATGGCCTGCCCATTGGGGTGATCCCCCTGGACGCCATCTTCACGCCCGTGCGCAAGGTGAACTACAAGGTGGAGCGCACCCGCGTGGGCCAGATCAGCAACTACGACCGCCTGGTGCTGGAGGTGTGGACCGACGGCACCATCACCGGCGTGGAGGCCATAAGCCGGAGCGCCGATATCATCCTGGAGCAGCTCGCGCTGTTCAGCCAGTTGGGCAAGCCAGCGCCGCCGATGGTGGAACGCGGCCTGGGAGCGGGGGCCATCCTCACGCCGGAACGCTACAACACGCCGATCGAAGACCTGAGCCTGTCGGTGCGGGCCTACAACTGCCTCAAGCGCAGCGGCCTCATGACGGTCGGTCAGGTCTTGGAGAAGAGCGAGGACGAGCTTCTCACCCTGCGCAACTTCGGCCGCAAGTCCTACGATGAGCTCAAGGCGCGCTTGAACGAGGGAGACTTCCTGCCCTCCGAGACGGTGGAGGAGGAAGAGCCGGCGGCGGAGGTTCCCTCGGTCATCGAGGAGGAGGAGTTGCCGGCAGTGGTCAGACGCCGCGGGAAGGCAGCGGTCGTGACGGCGGAGCCGGTGGCTGTCGAGGAGCAGCCGGCGGAGGTTGCTGAGGCGGTAGCGCCGCCGGGAGAGGCCGAGGCGGCAGCGCCAGTCGAGGAGGCAGTGATCGCAACGGCTGAGAAAGAGGAGGCCGAGGCCGAGGCTGAGGCGGAAGCGGCAGCTCCCGTCGCTGAAGGAAAAGAAGAGGGAGAAGAGCTGGCCGAGTGGCAGCGCATGCTTATGAAGTTGAAGCGAGACGTCGGTGAGGAAGGCGAAGAGGAGGGCGAGGGCTAGACCGACATGGCACATCGCATAGCCGGACGCAGACTGGGTCGCTCCGGAAGCCATCGCCTGGCCATGTTCCGCAACCAGGTTACAGATCTTCTACGGCATGGGAAGATCGTCACCACCGAGGCTAAGGCCAAGGAGGTGCGGAGTATCGCCGAGAAGGTGATCACGCTGGGCAGGCAGGGCACTGTCCACGCTCGCCGAAGGGCGCTGCGGGTCGTCAGCGACAAGGATGTGGTGAAGAAGTTATTCGACGACCTCGGGCCTCGCTACGCCGATCGGCCCGGTGGTTATACTCGGATCACCAAGCTCGGGCCGCGTCAGGGCGATGGCGCTTCCATGGCCCAGTTGGAGTTGGTGGTGGAGGAGGGGGAGGAGTAGGAGGCCTGCCGGCCGGCAGGTGGCGGGTTGTCATCGTGGTGGTCGAGCAGGGTGAGGAAGGGAAGTCCCTTCGGAGAGTTGTCCTGGTGGTGGAGTACGATGGAGCGGCTTATGCTGGCTCTCAGTATCAGAAGAACGCAACCACCATCCAGGGGGAGCTGGAGAAAGCACTGAACAAGCTGACGGGCGAACGAACAAGGCTGGCGCTGGCCGGTCGCACCGACGCCGGTGTGCACGCCAGGGGGCAGGTAGCCTCCTTTCGGACGCGGGCGCCCTACGAGGTGGAGGTGTTCGTGCGGGCCCTGAACGCTCACCTTCCTGAGGACATCGCCGTGCGTTCGGCGCGTGAGGTACCGCTGAGCTTTCAGGTGCGCCGCCAGGCCAAAAGGCGCTGGTATCGCTACGTCATCCATAACGGGTGGCAGCGGCCGGTCCTTTTCCGCGGCCACTGCTGGCACATTGGCCAGCCGCTGGACATAACGGCAATGCAGGAGGCAGCCACACATCTTGTGGGCGAGCACGACGTGGCCGCCCTCGCTGCGCCATCCGCTCCCGGTAGGACTGTGCGAAAGGTGTACAGGGCAGAGGTGAGACACCGGCGTTCTTGGGTGGTGTTTGACATCGAAGGCAACTCCTTCCTGCCGCAGCAGGTGCGGCGAACGGTGGGAGCGCTGGTGCAGGTGGGCCTGGGCAATCAGACGGTGGAGACCTTCTGCCGCCTGCTGGCGTCGGCTCAGAGAGGGGCAGTCACTCTGGCAGCGCCGCCGCGGGGGCTTTGCCTGATGGCTGTAGTGTATGAGGGTTTGAGTGGAAGTGGTCACGAAGAGGACACGGACCTTTAGTCTAAAGGGCGGCGACATCAGCCGCGACTGGCTGGTGGTAGATGCGGCCGACCAGATCCTGGGGCGTCTGGCGGCACGCATAGCTCGATTCTTGCGGGGCAAGCATAAGCCCACCTTTTCGCCTCATCTGGAGATGGGCGACTACGTCATCGTGGTGAATGCCGCCCGCGTGCGGGTCACCGGCAGGAAGCTACGCGATAAGGTCTACTATCGCCATTCCGGCTATCACGGCGGGCTGAAGAGCATTACCCTGGGGGAGCTGATGGCCACCAGGCCCACGCGGGTCATCGAGATGGCGGTGCGAGGCATGCTCCCTCACAATCGCCTGGGGCGAAAGCTGCTGCGCAACCTGAAGGTGTACGCCGGCCCGGAGCATCCCCATGAGGCGCAGGTGAAGGGCGCTCAGAAGGGGAAGAAGGCGCCCGGCGAGGCGGCTTCCGGCTAGGAGGACGAAGGAAAGTGGTAGAAGAGCAGGTTATCGAGGGGCAGCACTACTACTACGGGACGGGTCGGCGCAAGGCGGCGGTGGCCAGGGTCCGCTTGTATCCGGGCACGGGCACCATCGTCGTCAACGGCAAGCCTGTCGAGGAGGTGCTCAACCGGCCGGTCTACCAGGCCATCATCCGACAGCCGCTGCTCCTCACGGAGACCTTGGACAAGTTCAACGTCCAGGTGAAGATAAACGGCGGCGGCAGCACCGGCTGGGCGGGGGCTATCGCCCACGGCGTTGCGCGGGCGCTGGTGGTCGCCGACGAGAAGTATAAGCCGATCCTCCGCAGGGCTGGTTTCCTCACCCGCGACCCACGGGTGAAAGAGCGCAAGAAGTACGGCCTCAAGCGAGCCCGCAAGGCACCCCAGTACACCAAGCGCTAACGACCGGCCAGCCGCTCCTTCAGCTTGGCGATGGGTGGAGTGGGGGCAGGTGCCACCCCGTTCAGAACCGCCAGGTACAAGCTCACCCAGTCGCCGAACAGGATGGTGCTCATCATCTGGGCCAGAGGGCTCTTCCCCACGGCGTCGACTATCGCGCTCTCCACGTTTGCCTCCTCCAGCGCTGTTCGAGTTAGGTCGTAGCGCAGGAGGACGCGCTGGTGGAGGGAGGGCGCTCGCAGGAAGACCACCAGGGCCTTGGCTGCGATCTCCTGGGGCAGGCCAAAGCCGACCACGGCGTTGTGATTGGCCTCGGGCAGCTCCTCGTAGAAGCACCACATCTTGCTGGTCTCGTTGAGCTGGCCCTTCCAGCGGTGGGCCACCGAGCTAAGGATGCCTGCCCCGTAGACCACGGGCAGCCGCTCGTGCAGCCTCTCGGCGAGCTGCTTGGCCGGGTTGTCTGCTAGAGGCACCTTCTCGCCGATGCGGGTCGCCAGGCCGACCATGACAGCGATGGCCTCCTCCACGTCCGCGCTCATGTCGGCCACTACCCCCGTCTTCTGGGCGATGGCCAGCAGGGGCATGAGGCTGTAGCCCAGGGCAGCGCGCGGCTCCGCCTCGTAGGCGAAGACGAAGGTGGGGACGATGTTGGCGCGGGCGGTGGCCAGGATCTTGCCGCCGGTGGTGACCACCACCTTTTTGGCGCCGGTGCCCAGCCCTCGCTCGAAGCAGGAGAGCACCTCCTCGGTGTTGCCGCTGTAGCTGGAGGCTATCAGGAGCGTCCTGCCGTCCACCACAAGGGGCAGATCGTAGTCACGATGGCAGAAGACGGCGATGGGGCTCTCCAGGGCTACCAGCGACCGGAAGAGATCGCCGGCGATGGCCGAGCCGCCCATGCCAAGGATGACCACCTTGTCGATGTCCCAGTAGTCGTCGGGCAGCTCCAGGGCCTGGGCCTCCTCCCAGGCGGCGCGGCACTGGCGGGGCAGGTCGCGGATGCAGGCCAGCATCCCCTGGGGGTCGATCCTCTGATAGGCAGCGAGGTCGTCTAGCACACTCATGGCTACAGTCCCTTCGGCAGGCTCAGGGCAGGCCCACCAGCTCCTTTCCGGCGGCCAGGAGCTTCTGCACCAGGCTTTGCTCTTGAACCTCCGTATAGATGCGCAGCAGGGGCTCGGTGCCCGAGAAGCGGATCAGCAGCCAGTCGCCGCTCTCCAGGTAGAAGCGGAAGCCGTCGGTGGTGTCCGCGTTGGTCACCTTCAGGCCGGCCAGTCGCTCGGGCCGAGCGTGCGATAGGCGCTCCATGAGCTGCGCCTTCTGCTCGGGCTCCAGGCGGATGTCGATGCGGTCGTAGTAGTGGGGCCCCACCTTCTCGTATAGCTCGGCCACCAGCTCGGAAGGGCGGCGGCCGCGGCGGGCCATGAGGTCCAGGAAGTAGAGGGAGGAGATGACGCCGTCGCGGTCGGGCGGGTGATGGCGGAAGGCGAAGCCCCCGCTCTCCTCGCCGGCCATGAGGGCGTTCTCGGCGATCATCTTGGGCCCCAGGAACTTGAAGCCGACCGGCGTCTCGTATACGGCCACGTTGTACAGCTCGCCCAGGCGATTGATCATGCTGGTGCTGGTCAGGGACTTGACGATCGCCCCCCGCTGGCCGCGCACCTCCAGCAGGTAGTAGGCGAGGAGGGCGAACACCTGGTGCTGGTTGATGAACTCGCCCCGCTCGTCGATGATGCCCACGCGGTCGCCATCGCCGTCCGTGGCCACGCCAACGTCGGCGCCGGTCGCTTTGACGGTATCGATGAGCGCCCCCAGGTGGCGGGCGATGGGCTCCGGCTGGAGGCCGGGGAAGAGGGGATTGCGCTCGCCGTGCAGCTCCTGCACCTGGGTAGCTCCGCCGGAGAGCACCTCCGCCAGCCAACCGGCGGCCGCCCCGTACATGGAATCGATGACCACTCGCCGGCCGGCGGCTCGCAGCGCCTTCACGTCGACCAGCTCGCCCAGGTGCTCCAGGTAGGCCTGGCGGGGGCTGATGAACTCCACCAGGCCCTGCTTTTGGGCTTCGGCCAGGGGCAGGCGGGGCACATCGGAGGCGAGGATGGACGGCAGGGGCCCCTCCAGGTGGGCGATGGTCTCCGGCGAGGCGCTGCTGGCGTACTCCGGCTTGTACTTGAAGCCCGACCAGCGGGCGGAGTTGTGGCTGGCGGTGATGATCACTCCGCCGCCGGCCTTCTTCTCGAGGAGGGCGTAGCTGACTACCGGCGTGGGCGTCGGCGAGTCGCAGAGGTAGACGTGGATACCGTTGGCGGCCGCCACCTCGGCTACGGCCGCGGCGAAGTCCTCGGAGGCGAAACGCGTGTCGTAGCCGACCACCAGCCCTCGCTGGGCGAGGCCCGTCTCCTTCAGGTAGAGGGCGACGCTCTGGGCGCAGGCCCGCACGTTGTCGAAGGTGAAGTCCTCGGCGATGATGGCCCGCCAGCCGTCCGTTCCGAACTTGATCTCAGTCGTCATTGCTCGAAGCCCTTTCTCAGCGAGCTGGTCCTGCCGCCGCCGGGGCGAACAGGGGCAGATCGCGGGTCGCCTCTGTGATGTCCTTCATGGTGTCGATGGAACGCCAGTAGCCGCGGGCGTGATAGGCCCGCAACTGGCCCCTCTCGGCCAGCAGGGGGAAGGCGCTGTCCTCGTGGTCGCCCACGTCCGGCAGGAGGTCGAAGAAGGGGCGGGAGAGAACGTACAGGCCGGCGTTGATCCAGTAGGGCAGGCGCGGCTTCTCCTCGAAGCGCCGAATGCGCCCGTCGCGCGCCACCCGCACGACGCCAAAGGGGCTGGCGAAGGGGGCCAGCATGACGGTGGCTACCGCCCCCGAGGCGCGATGGGCGCGCACTATGGGCGCCAGGGGCTGGTTGCAGAGAACGTCGCCGTTGGTGCCGATGAACAGCTCTTCCGTCTTTGGCACCCGGGAGAAGGCGAGCTTGAAAGCTCCCCCTCTTCCCAGCGGCTGCTCCTCCAGCGAGTACTCGATGGTCAGCCCCCAGCGGCGGCCATCGCCGAAGTAGCCCTGGATCACATCCGCCCGGTAGCCGCAGAGGAGGACGGCGTGGGTGACGCCGTTGTCCCGCAGCCAGGTCAGGTGGTACTCCAGGATGGGCTTGCCGGCCAGGAGGACCATCGGCTTGGGCCGATCTTCGGAGAGGGGCCGCAGGCGTTCGC
>CAZXAF010000046.1:0-9613 GCA_964638905.1 uncultured Dehalococcoidia bacterium | reverse complement strand
CTTCGCCTATGACAACGGCTGGATCGACCTGGACGACTGGCTCTATCCGTACTTCCACACCGGCGGACCCAAGAATACGTCCCGCCTGTCGGATCCCACGCTGGACGGGATGCTGGAGGCTCAGAGGGAGGAGTTCGACTTCGAGGAGCGGCAGCGGCTGGGCTATGAGATCCAGCACTACCTGCTGGACAACGTTCTCGCTCGTCTGGACTTCGTTTCCGCTATCTGGCTATGGGTAACCTGGCCTTACTACCGGAACTTCCGGCCGACGCCCTTCTTCGGGAACTCCTTCCTGATGGCCAACGCCTGGCTCGACCAGTCGAATCCCGTTTGGGGAAGCCGGCCGTAAGGCGCCCGGCCTTAGAAGACGGCGGTGGTGCTGCCGCCATCCACCTGGATGGTGGCACCGCTGATGTAGCGGGCCTTCTCCGAAGCCAGGAAGACAACGAGGGTAGCGATGTCGGCGGGCTCGCCCAGGAAGCCGGTGGGCGTCCTGCTCTCCTCCTCTTTGAGTATCTCCTGGAAGGGGCGGTTCTCCCTCTGGGCGCGTGCCTCGAACAGGGACAGGAGCCGCTGGGTGCCGATGTTGCCCGGGCAGATGTTGTTCACAGTGATGCCATCCTTGGCCACCTCCCGCGATAGGGTCTTGGCCATGCCCACTACCCCCATGCGGACGGCGTTGGAGAGGATCAGGCGGTCGATGGGCTGCTTCACGGTCACGGAGGTAATGTTGATGATCCGCCCGCCTTGCTTCCGAAGGTGGGGTAGAGCCTCGCGGATGGTGCGCACCGCGCTGAGGAAGTTCTGATCGATGGCCTTCTGCCACTCTTCTTCGGAGAAGTCGTCGAAGGTGCCCACGGGAGGGCCGCCGGCGTTGTTCACCACGATGTCGATACGGCCGAAGGCCTCCGCCGTCTGGCGAACCAGGGCCTGGATGTCCTTGTAGCTGGACATGTCGCAGACCATCGGCAGGACGCGGGCCCCCGTCTGCGAGCGGATCTCCTCGGCGGTGGCCTCGAGGTCCGGTTTGCCGCGGGCGCAGATCGCAACGTGGCACCCCTCCTGGGCGAGGGCAAGGGCGATGGCCTTGCCGATGCCGCGGCTGGCTCCGCCCACTATCGCTACCTTTCCGATCAGTCCTAGCTCCATCTCTCTAACCCCTTGCCTTCCAGCGAACGCTGCTCTCCAGGTATGGTATTCGATCTGGCGTCAGTGTCAAATGGCTGGCTCTTTCTTTGACAGGCGAGGGGGCGCTTGCTATAGTCCAGGTGCTTTTGTCGGAGGCCGCCCATCTGGAGGCGAGGGGAAGCATCGGGCACATTGGGGTCCTGAAGGATGTCGGCAGGAGACGCTAAGCGGCAGGCGCTGGTCATTGTCTTTACCGGTCACGGGAAGGGCAAGACCACCGCTGCCCTGGGGGTGGTCTTGCGGGCCTGGGGCCGCGGCATGCGGGTGGTCGTGCTCCAGTTCATGAAGGCCAGGACGAGCAACTATGGGGAGGAACGGGCGGCCAGGAAGCTGGGGATCGAGATGATTCCCCTCGGCGAAGGGTTCACCTGGCGCTCCGAGGACATCGAGAAGGACAAGGCCACTGCCCGTGAGTGCTGGGAGCTGGCCCGCCAGAAGATCGACTCCGGCCAGTACGACATCGTTGTTCTGGACGAGATGGCCTATCCCCTGAGCTACGGCTGGATTCTCGTCGAAGAGGTGATCGATGCCCTGCGCCGGCGGCCGAAGGGCCTGCACGTGATCATCACCGGCCGCGATGCCCCCCAGGAGCTGATCGACTTCGCCGACCTGGTGACGGAGATGCGGGAGGTCAAGCATCCCTATCAGAAGGGGATCAAGGCCCAGCCGGGCATCGACTTCTAAGGCGACGATGATCCGAAGCTGGTCTGGCCAGGACGCGACCCTGCTATGATACCCATCGGCGATAGCCTACGCGCTCGCACCTTCCCCTACGTGAACATCGCCATCATCATCGCCTGCTTCCTGGTGTTCCTCTACGAGGTGGCCTTCGAGAGCAACATCGACAGGCTCTTCTTCGACTGGGCGGTGGTGCCCGCTGAGCTCACCGACTATCTGGGCAACCCCGGCGATCACCCCCTGCGCGTTCTGTTCACGCCGATCACCGCTATGTTCCTCCACGGCGGCTGGTTTCACATCATGGGCAACATGATCTTTCTGTGGGTGTTCGGCGACAATGTGGAGGATGCCCTGGGGCATTTCCGCTATCTGGCGTTCTACTTGCTTTGCGGTATCGCGGCGGCGGCGGCTCAGGTATGGATAGACCCTAACTCGCCGGTGCCGATGTTGGGGGCCAGCGGAGCGATCGCTGGCGTCCTGGGGGCCTACCTGGTGCTCTATCCTCGGGCCACCATAGCCGCCCTGATAATGCCCTTCTTCTTCTGGACGGCCTACGTACCGGCCTTCGTGCTCATCGGCTTCTGGTTTCTCATCCAGGTCTTCAACGGCGTGGCCTCAATCGGCTATGCCGTGGGAGCCAGCGAGGGCGTGGCCTGGTGGGCACACGTGGGCGGCTTTTTGGCCGGCCTCCTGCTGCTCTGGTTCTTCCGCCCTCGCCGTCCGAGTGCTCGTATCGGCCGGTCGATGGGGTAGGCGGCCCCTATCCCTGATGCTTGGCGGACTCCCCGCTACGCCTCAAACCGGCAGACGGCACTTCACTTGAGCGAGCGGCCTTTGGAAACGCTCTGCTCTGCGGAGGATGCGGCCGATTTGCCGGCGCGAGGAGCCGATGCTTGGGTCTGGCCCCGTTTTGAGTAGGAGAAATCATTGGAGAACTGCCGGCGAGCGCCGCACCACCTGCAGATGCCCTCGGTCGTGGGGCCACTTGGGTTTCCAAGCAACCAGTGATGGGCGCTGTGTGAGCAGGCCGGAGTGGTCGCGGGAATGGCTACCGCGCTATCTTCGTCTACCATCGTCCACGACCATAGCCCGATCCGCCTGAACGGCCCCCTGGCCTGCCGCCGCCCTGACGGGGAGGACGTGCTTCATCGACGGTAATGGTGCGCCCGCCGAGCGTCTTGCCGTTTAACTCGCTGATCGCCTGCCGCGCCTCGGCATTGGTGGACATCTCCACGAACCCAAATCCCTTCGAGCGGCCCGAGAATTTGTCCGTGACAACGACCGCCGACTCCACTTTGCCTGTTTGCTCAAACAAGGTCCTAAGTTCGGCATCTGTGGTCTCGAAGGAAAGGCCCCCCACGTAAAGCTTGTGCGCCATGGATGCTTCTCCCCCCTTCGCCGCTTGCGCAGCCAGTAACCAGTCTCGTCTAGTTCGGTATGCGGATCGCGCGACTTCCTCAGCCCGCTGGAAAGAAAGAGGGGGGCTATGCCCCCCTCTTTCTTTCCGAGACTTAGTAACGGTGCGAGGTGCTGGCGGGTTGCCGCCGGAAGCAATCGCTACAGTATACTGGGCGGTCGCCACGGGGCTGGAACGGCACTTCGGTATCCTTGCCGCATTGGGCGCAGACCGTTGGATACATCTGTCGTGGGGACTGTCCGTAGTCGCCGCGTTCGGAACGACGCGCTTGACGGCAGGTTGGGCAGCGCTTGGGCTCGTTAGTATAGCCCTTTTCAGCGTGATAGGCCTGGTCGTCGGCGCTGAAGGTGAAGGACTGACCGCAGTCCTGGCAAGTCAGATTTCTGTCCTGGTAGCTCATCGGTAACCTCCTTTCGCTCAAAAGTTGGCGATGGCTTGGTCACCGGAGTCCAGGACGCTGAAAGGCGATCCCACGGAAGACAAAACGATCACCACTAGCACAATGGTATCACAAACGGAAGAAATGGGCAATACTAATTTGCCGCCCAGCCTAGGCCCGGAACTCGATGCGAGTGAACAGGCGCCGCTCCACCTCGGCGGTCACCTCCTGCACCAGGGTGCCGGCCGCGCGGCCGAGCAGCCGCTCCAGGATAGCCCGCCGCGGGCGCACGTAGGCCAGCCGTCGCGGGACCTTGCCCAGCTCGGTGGCCATGTCGATGGCTGTGTCCAGGTCGCCTAGCTCGTCCACCAGGCCCAGCTCCTTGGCCTTGCTGGCGGTAAACATCTCGCCGGTGGCGATGCTGCGCACCTTCTTCGGCTCCAGGTGGCGGGCGCGGGCCACAGCGTCCACGAACCAGGCGTAGTATTCGTCCATAAGGGTCTGGAGCTTCTTCTGCTCCTCCTCGGTGGGCTCGCGGAAGGGCTGGAACATGTCCTTGAAGGCGCCGGCCTTGGTCACGAACACCTTCACTCCCAGGCGTTGCATGAGCTCAGTGACCACCGGCCGGATAGAGATGACGCCGATGGAGCCCACCATCGCCGTGGGGATGGCCACCACCTTGTTGGCGGCGCAGCTCGCCAGGTAGCCGCCGGAGAGGCCGGAGCCGCGGATGAAGGCGACGACCGGTTTCCTGGCCGCTATCTTGGCTATCCCTCGGTGGATATGGTCGGCGGCGGCGGCCGAGCCGCCCGGCGAGTCGATATCCACCACTACCGCCTTCACCCGCGCGTCGTCACGCAGGGCGGTGAGTATGCGGTCGTAATCGGGGCTGCGGATGGTCGTCCCCAGGACGCCAAACAGCTCCACGATACTGATCCTGGGGACCAGCCAAGGCAGGCCTATCGGAGGAATCTGATTCACGTCTCCAACCTCGCAGAACTGGCAATACCTTGGCCCGCCCTCGGGCGGGCTCTCCAGCAAGTATAGCGCTGACGGACCGGAAATGAAACCGAAGCTTCTGGGTACGCCTTCGGATATGCTATCATGAGTCTGCTTGCCTGTGAGGGGCGGTTCTTGGTGTGACATGCGCGTAATTCTTTTCACCGGTAAGGGCGGGGTAGGCAAAACCACCGTGGCGGCGGCCACCGCTTTGCGAGCGTCGCGGCTAGGCCATCGCACGGTCGTCCTCAGCACTGACGCCGCTCACAGCCTGGCCGATTCCTTCGACCAGCCTCTGGGGCCTGAACCAGTGCCGATCGTTGCCAACCTGTGGGGCCAGGAGACCGACGTCTACTACAACTTGCAGAAGTACTGGGGCAAGGTGCAGGAGTGGCTGCGCGCTCTTCTCTCCTGGCGCGGCCTGGACGAACTGGTGGCTGACGAAGTGGCCACCGTGCCGGGCATGGAAGAGCTCTCCAACCTCCTCTGGATCAACGACCACTATGCCAGCGGCCGCTACGATGTGGTCATCGTGGATTGCGCTCCCACCGGCGAGACCCTCAAGCTCCTGAGCTTCCCCGATATCGCCGGCTGGTGGGTGGAGAAGTTCCTGCCTGTCCATCGGCGGGTGGTGAGGGCGATCCGGCCGATGGTGCGCCCGTTCAGCGATATCCCTTTGCCCACCGACGAGGTCTACGGGACCGGCGAGGAGCTTTTCCATCGACTGGAGGAGCTGCGGGTCCTTCTTGCCAGCGTCGATGAGACATCGGTGCGCCTGGTTCTCAACCCGGAGAAGATGGTCATCAAGGAGGCCCAGCGCACATTCACCTACCTCAACCTCTACGGCTACGCCACCGATGCCGTGATCTGCAATCGACTCATACCGGCGGAGGTGGAGGATCGCTACTTCCAGAGCTGGAAGACGGCCCAGGGGCAGCACTTCCGCCTCATCCAGGAGTGTTTCTCCCCGCTGCCGGTGTTTACGGCGCCGCTCATGGAGCAGGAGGTGGTGGGCCTGGAGATGCTGGAGCAGGTGGCGGCCGCTCTCTACGACCAGAAAGACCCCACGGAGCTCTTCTTCCGCGGTCCTGTTCAGGAGGTCACGAACGAGGATGGTCGCTATGTGCTGACCATCGCTCTTCCCTTCGTAAGCAAGGAGCAGCTATCGCTGACGCGGGCAGGCGATGAGCTCACCGTCAACGTGGGCAGCTTCAGGCGCAACATCATCCTGCCGCACATCCTCCAAGGCCTGAGCACGCTGGGGGCTAAGCTCGAGGGCAACAAGCTGCGCATCGCCTTCGGAGAGGCCTCGCGGGGAGAGGGTCCGCCCTGATCGGCGGGATGGAGTGCGTGGCGTCAGGCGGTAGGCGGCGGTAGGGCGTTCAGCCCTTCGTGCTCTGGCCGGCCTGGCCTGTTAGTCGCTAGCTAGGCTTGGCCGCGTCGCAGATGATCCTGCCGACGTCCACTACCGTAACCTTGCCGTAGACGGGGTGGCCCAGGATGGCCTTCTCATTGAGCGTGTAGGTGTTGCGTCGCCCCACCTTGCGCTTGCGGATGAAATCGCCCTCCTCCAGCTCTCGCACGATCTGGTAGACCGCGCGCTCTGTCAGGCCTGTGCTCAGGGCGATCTCCCGCAGGGTGGCCTGGCGGTTCTGGACGATGTGAAGGATCACCTGGCCGTGGTTGCTGAGGAAGTTCCACTTCTTGGCCATAGCCCACTCACCCTTCCCTAGGGGCGAAGACAGCGCTTCGCCTCTCTACGCTTGCAGCGCCTCCAGGGGGCCAGCGCTAGCGTCCCCAGATCCCCGAGTAGCTGGGCCATAGCCAGGGAGCCGAAAAGACACCGCCCGAGGAGGATGACCTCGTTCATTAGACAGGCACCATGACCGATATAGCTTTGGTCATATATTTACCATGCATCCGAGATTTTTCACTATTTTTTCATCGTAGGTATTGACAACCGGTGCCAGGGCTGCTATCTTGGTCTAGTCAATATAGAATTCAGAATCTATATTGAGAGAGTAAAAAAGCTATATTAGTAAGCTAATATTCATCCAGGGAAGTTGAACCAGTCGATTTCATTATGCAGAACTAATACGGTTGTTGTCTAGTGGCACGGTTCTACAGAGGAACTTCTAGGAAAAGCAATCGGGATTTTTGGATGAGAGGATAAGGGGAGACAGTTTTTGAAAGGTGTCGGCGTGCACGAGCCTCTCAGCCGGCCGGGGGACGTGAGCGTCGGTGAGCGCATCTTCCAGGACTTTGCCGAGCGCTACCGTCAGTACTTCCCACGAGTGTTTGCCTATGTCTACGGGCGAATACGGGATTCCCAAGCGGCTGAGGACATAGCATCAGAGGTCTTTGAAAAGGCTTTCGTTAAGGCTGACACCCTCCGTCACGAAGAAGCCTTTGGCACCTGGTTGTTCACCATCGCCAGGAATCTCCTTATCTCCTATTGCCGCAGACGCAACCGCTTTGGCGGCCCGGTCAACTACGAGCTGGTGGACTCCTTGGGCGGAGAGGGCGCTCCCGAGGACAGCCTTCTGGAGCGCGAGGAAGTGGCCAAGATCATGGAGCACGTGCGGCGCTTCCCGCGCAGAGAGCAGGACATCATCGCTCTCAAGTTCGACGCCGAGCTGACCAACGCTCAGATCTCCGATATAATGAACCTGAGCGAAAGCAATGTGCGGGTTATCCTCTGCCGCACGCTGCAAAAGCTAAGGAAAGCCCTCCAGGAAGAGATCTAGCTCTCCGCATCCGTCCTCAGTCCGAATCGCCTATTCCAGCAGCCTTGTATCAGGGCATAGCCATGCCCAGCGTGCGGTTGTGCTCTAGGTCGCTGGAGGTGAGACCCTTCGCTGCGCTCAGGGTGACAGCCATCGCCACCGTCATTCTGAGCGCAACGAAGAATCTCAGCCGGATGCGTCGTCACATCTCGGGGATAGTACGCTCTAGGCCATTGTAAGCTGACGGACGCGCTGGGCCAGGATCGGCAGGGAGGTACCTGTCGGCGCCCGCAGGATGATATCGCACAGGGGGCTCAGGGCTGTCTCGTTGAGGTTGAACTCGATCAGTCTGCCGCCCTTCATCTTCACGTCCTGGGGAAAGCCGGCCGCCGGGTACACTACCCCCGAGGTGCCCACCAGGAGCATGCAGTCGCACATGCCGGACTGGCGGATGCACTCCTCCAGGGCGTCGCTGGGGATGGGCTCGCCGAACATTACGGTGTCGGTCTTGACTATGCCGCCGCACTCCGGACACTTGGGCGGCAGTTCCTCGATGGTGAAGTCGTCGACGGGCCAGCGGGTGCTACAGGCGATGCAGCGCAGCTTCACGCGGCTGCCGTGGATCTCGGTGATCGCGATGCTGCCCGCTTGCTGGTGGAGGTTATCGATGTTCTGGGTGATGATGTGCTGAAGCTGGCCCATTCGCTCCAGATCGGCCAGGGCGTAGTGGCCGGGGTTGGGCTTGGCCTGGGCCAGGGCATCGATGAGTTCCCGCATGGGGCCGCTGCTGTCTGACATCTCTTCCCACCACTTCTTGGGGTCGCGCGTGAAGCGTTCGTAGCCCAGCATGTCCGGCTCGCCGTACTTGGTCCACAGGCCACCCGGTCCGCGGAAGGGGGGTATGCCGCTCTCCACCGAATGACCTGCCCCCACCAGGGCCACAACGTGCTTGGAGTCCACCACCAGGCGGGCTGCTGTTTCTAGGCCTTCCTCAACTAGATCTTCGCCGGTCATCTCTTTCTCCTGCCTGCCGGGGCCGGTCCCCCTCTCACTCCGGCGGTTCACCTGTGCCGCTGCCCCGAGCCGGAAGCACCTGCACGACGATGGTCCTGTCGCGCGGGCCGTCGAACTCGCACAAGAACACGCCCTGCCATTGGCCGAGGGCTAGCTGTCCCTTGTCGACGGGCACGGTCAGGGAGAGCCCTGTCAGGGTGGACTTGATGTGGGCGGGAGCGTTGCCCTCCAGATGCTGGTAGCTGCCCTTGTCGGGGACGAGTGCATCCAGCCGGTCCAGGATGTCTCGTGCCACCGAGGGGTCGGCGTTCTCGTTGATGATGATGCCGGCAGTGGTGTGCGGCACGTACAGGTAGCAGACGCCATCCTCGACGCCGCTGCGGCGGATGACATCGTTGACCCTATGGGTGATCTCCTCCAGTACTTCCTTGCCCCTGGTGAAGACGTTTATGCGCGATAGCACGATCGCCGCTCCTTCCCTTGTGCTGCTCTCCCATTATAGCGTGAACTTCCCTTACCGGCGCTAGCGTCGCTTTCTTGACGCCTGTGAAGCCGTCTGCTACGTTGCCGGCGAGAAGCGATGAGAAGAACGGTGATGACCATCGCCGGCTCCGATTCCAGCGGCGGCGCCGGCATCCAAGCCGACCTCAAGACGTTCGCCGCCCTGGGCGTGTACGGGACCTGCGCCATAACCGCCGTCACCGCCCAGGACAGCAGGGGGGTGCAGGCTATCCACGAGATTCCGCCGGAGCTGGTGGCCGCCCAGATCGATGCCGTCGTCGGGGACATGGGCGTGGACGCTGTGAAGACGGGGATGCTGGCCAACGCCGGGATCGTTCGGGTGGTGGCGGAGAGAGTGCGACGCCACGGCCTGCCGAACCTGGTGATCGATCCGGTGCTGGCGGCCAAGAGCGGCGATCGCCTGCTGAGGGAAGAGGCCCTGGACGTTCTCAAGCGGGAGCTGCTCCCCCTGTGTACCGTCGTCACGCCCAACATACCCGAGGCGGAGGCGCTGGTGGGCCGTCGTCTGGAGACCGACGAGGATCTCGAGCGGGCGGCGCAGGAGATAGCGGTGCTGGGGGCGAGGAGCGTGGTGATCACCGGCGGCCACGCCTCGGGGCCGGAGGCGGTGGACCTGCTATACGACGGCAAGAGCATTCGGCGCTTCTCGGCGCCGCGGCTGGCCACCCGCCACGGACGCGGCGCCGGCTG
>CAZXAF010000045.1:3531-9644 GCA_964638905.1 uncultured Dehalococcoidia bacterium | reverse complement strand
TGTCGTCAACAGAGGCCGTCAGCGCCCTTATCGGCCACGTCTTCATGGACTACAGCATGAACAGCCGAGTGCAGGCCAGGGCAGGAAACCGCGACCAGATCATGGCCCCCCACAGCTGTTACCGCTGCCTGGGGAAGTACAAATGGGTGGCCATCGCCGTGGCTTCCGAGGAGGAGTGGGATGCCCTCCGCAACGTGGTGGGGGACAGCCGGCTGGCAGACGAAAGGTTCGCCGATGCCCACAGCCGCTGGCAGAACCAGGAGGACCTCGACCAGATCATCGGCGAGTGGACTTCCAGCCGCAGCCAGGAGGAAGTGGCCCAAGCGTTGCAGAAGGTGGGCGTGGCAGCCACGCCCGTCCTCGATGGGCCGGCGCTTTCCCGCGACGCCCAGATTCACGCGCGGGGCATCCTCAAGCGCGTGCAGCATCCGGCCATCGGCGAGCGCCTGACGCTGGGCCCGCCCTGGAGTTTCTCCCGCACGCCGGCCCGAGCCGACCGGCCCGCTCCCCTGCTGGGCCAGCACAACCAGTATGTGCTAGGGGAGCTTCTGGGGATGTCGAACGAAGAGATCGAAAAGCTGATCGCTGAAGAAGTCGTCTACTAGGGAAACCCTATATCCCTAGGAACGAATAGACGGCATCCTCCCCCAGGCTGTCCACCACCAGATCGGCGTCAGCCAAGGCCTCCCTGGGCCGACTGCTGGTCAGGCCGATGCAGCGCATTCCCGCCCTCTTTGCCGCCTCCACACCACCTGGCGCGTCCTCGATGACCACGCACTCCCCTGGCTCCACGCCCAGCTTCTCCGCCGCCACCAGGAAGCCCTGCGGGTCGGGCTTTCCCCTCGGCGCATCCTCCTCGGCGACCACCGCCTCGAACACGCCCTCCAGCCCCAGAGAGCGGAGCACCACGCGGACATTCTCGCCAGGAGCCGAGGACACGATGGCCATCTTCCTGTCCTCCCGCTGAAGACGCCGGATGAGCTCCACGGCTCCCGGGATAGCCGTCACCTTGCCCTCGATACCAGCCCTGAACAGCTTCTCTTTCCTTTGAGCCAGCCGCTCGACCTCTGCGGGCGCGAGCTCGCCCAGGATGTCGCTCAGTATGGCATCGTTTCTCAGGCCGAAGGTGCGGCGGAAGTCGGCTTCCGTAAAGCCTTTCCCCAGCGATCGGAACAGCTCCTGCCAGGCCTGGAGATGGAAGGGCGCCGTGTCCACCAGAACGCCGTCCAGATCCCACAGAACGGCTTCCGTCATGCTCTCGCCGTCCTCCAGCAGGCGACTACTTCTCTGCCGCTTGCCGGCGGCGCTGCTCTATCAGCCAGGCGATGATGGGCGCCGGCTCGCTGGGGTGCCACCCCTGCTTCCACCGCTCGGCGTCCGGCCACTCGTAGGGCAGATGCTCGACTGTGTTCGGCTGGCGAGCATCCCGCAGGACGCGCAGCGCGTCGCGGATGACCATCGTCTGCTCCTCGCCGTCGCCGGCATGCCCCAGCGTATGAGCGAAGGGGAACTCCACGCCCACGATGCGGGGAGTCCCCAAACGCTCCCCCGTCTCGGGCATCGCGGTGACCATGACGGTGCTGATACCAGCGGCCTCGATTACACGTGCCAGCACGGGCACGTTCAGGCAGCAGTCCGGTCAGACGGGCGTGAGGAGGGCAGCATCCACCCCCTCCTCCCTCATGCGAGCGGCCATTTCGGGGCCGTAGTGATTCTCCCACTCGTCGGTGTTTCGCGGGTACCCCTGGTAGCCCATGAAGGAGTAGTGAGTAGGGGCCAGGGAGCCGATCTCGCCCGCTGCCTCCAGCTCCAAGAAGCGGTGCACGGGCAGAACGATGTTGAAGTCCGTCTCCAGATCGGCAGTATTGATGTGAAGGTGAGCGGCGCCGATCTCCTCCTGCTTGACATCGCGGGGGACGGTGCGATAGGTGGGGTCACCCCAGAAGGGGTCCTGCCGCTCTCTCTCCAAGTCGAACGGCGGCTCCTTGCCCTTCACGTAGAGGCCGGCGCTGGTGACCAGGGAGAAGCGGCACTCCTCGATGGGCTTGGCAAGCGGCGTCCAGGGCAGTGGATCCGCCTTCTGGAGAGGGAGCGCTCTGTAGTAGTTGGCAAAGCTACCGGGCAGCCACTTGTAGCTATCGACGACCATCTCCTACCTCCCGCCTGAAGTGAGCGACCTACGAGTGCATTCACTTCAGGTCTGGGAAGAATCATCCTTCAGACGCAAGCCTGTGTCAAACGCCCGCGACGTGGCTGCTCAACCGCCGCTTCCCCTCCTCTTAGCCCTTGTCAGGAGGCCCGCCATGCGCAAAAATAGAGTGGCTCTTCACTGGAAGGCCGCGGCGAGCCGCCGCTGAGAAAGGAGCATGACCATGGAGATGGGTGGATACGCCGACCGGATAGCGCGCATTGACCTGACCAGCGGCGATATCAAGTACGAAGGGATCAACGAGGAGGATGCCCGCAAATACATCGGTGGCCGTGGTCTGGGCGTGAAATACGTCTTCGACAACGGCCCTCAGGTCGACCCCCTCTCGCCGGACAATATCATCTGCTTCCTTGTCGGCCCCCTGACCGGCACGGAGGTCACAATGAGCGGCCGGATGGCGGTGGTGACCAAGTCACCCCTCACCGGCACCGTCACCGATTCTCATCACGGCGGCTGGTCGGGCGCCCGCTTGAAGTGGGCTGGCCTCGATGGCCTGATCTTCAAGGGAAAGGCAGAGAAGCCCGTTTACGCCTACGTAGAGGATGGCAACGTCGAACTGAAAGACGCCAGCGACCTCTGGGGCAAGAATGCCCACGAGACCATCAAGATCCTTCTGGAGCGCCACGGCGAGAACGTGAGCGTGGTGACCATCGGCCAGGCGGGGGAGAACCTGGTGCGCTTCGCCTCCTGGATAAACGAAAACGATCGCGCGTCTGGCCGTGGCGGCGTCGGCGCAGTGGGCGGCAGCAAGAACCTCAAGGCTCTCGTTATCAAGGCGGCCCAGAAGATGCCCAAACCTAAGGACCGGGAGGCATTCAAGAAGGCCCACGACAGCGCCCTCAAGGCCATCAACGAAAGCCCCACCACCGGGCCTGGCAAGGGCGCATTGTCGGTCTACGGCACCAACAGCCTTATGATGGCGGTCAACGCCATTGGCGCCTTGCCCACCAAGAACGCCCAGTTCACCAGCTTTGCCAACGCCTTCAACACCAGCGGTGCCCACATCCAGCAGACCATCCTGGTGGACAACCCCACCTGTCACGCCTGCCCTGTGGCCTGCAAGAAGGAGGTGGAGACCGAGCCAGGTAAGTTCCACGTACACATGGAGAGCGTCGAGTACGAGTCGGCCTGGTCCTTCGGCGCTCAGTGCGGCAACGACAACCGCGACTCCATTCCCTTCCTCATCGACCTCTGCAACGACTACGGCATGGACACCATCGACATGGGCAACGTGCTGGCCATGACCATGGAGGCCAGCGAGAAGGAGCTGATCAAGGAGCGCGTGGCCTGGAGCGACGTGGACAAGATGGTGGAGCTGGTGCACAAGACGGCTAAGCGGGAGGGCATCGGCGACACCTTGGCCAACGGCGTCGAGCCGGCGGCCAAGGCCTTCGGCGACCCCAGCATGGCCATGTCGGTCAAGGGCCAGACCATCCCCGCCTATGACCCGCGCGGGCTGAAGGGTATGGGGTTGGGCTTCGCCACCAGCAATCGCGGTGCTTGCCACCTGCGAGGCTACACCCCAGCCAGTGAGATCGTCGGCGTCCCCGAGAAGACTGACCCCCTGGCCTGGCAGGGCAAGGGCAGGCTGCTCAAGCAGTTCCAGGACTTTCAGGCTCTCTCCGACGCCCTCGGCGTCTGCAAGTTCTCCACCTACGCCGAGAATGCCGATGACTACGCCGCCCAGTACTCGGCCATGGTGGGCGTCCCGATGGACGCCGCCGCTATCCTCACCATCGGCGAGCGCATCTACAACCTCGAGCGCCACTACAACAACCTGGCCGGCATCGGCGAAGGCGCCGACATCCTGCCCGCCCGCTTCCTCAACGAACCGTCCCAAAGCCCCGCCTCTCAGGGACACGTCTGCGAGCTGGACAATATGCTCCAGGAGTACTACGAGGCGCGCGGCTGGGTGAACGGCGTAGTGCCCGAGGAGAAGCTGAAGGCCCTGCAGATCATCTAGGGGGTAGGTGAGGCCTACGTCTCACGTCACGGTAGTCCGACTGTATGCCTCTTTCCGAGAGCTAGCTGGCGAGCGGGAGATCGATGTGACTCTCCCGGATGGTGCCACTGTTCGCGATCTCCTGCGCCAGCTAGGCGAGTTGCGGCCCACTATTGCCCGCGTCCTGCTGGACGAGAACGGCAACATCACCCCATCGATCAACGTGTTCGTGAACGGCAGGGATATCCGTCACCTCAGCGGGCTGGACACCCCCGTGACGCCAGACGACGAAGTCACCATCATCCCCCCGGCCGCGGGCGGCTGACACGCCCTCCCACCATTCGAGAGGCCCTTCGGCCGAAGCGACACAGATCCCGCTCGCCGGGCCTGCCTCCTGTGGCTAGTCCAGCGGCGGCCGGCGCGTATGCCAGTCGGTGGCCTGCTCGTAGGCATGGGCGACCCTCAGGACGGTCTCCTCATCGAACGGCCGGCCGACGATCTGCAGCCCGATCGGCAACCCCTGGCTATCGAAGCCGCAGGGCAGGGAGATAGCCGGCTGGCCGGTCAGGTTGAAAGGACAGGTAAATCGGTGGAGATGCACCCCGCGCGCGCTGTCAGAGAGTTCGTCCTCGATCCTGCTGGCGGTGAAGGCGGTGGCCGGCGTCGCCAGCACGTCGATCTTCGTGTACTGCTCCTCCACTTCGGCCCGAAGCTGCCGCTGCCTATCCAGGCCGTCCAGATAGTCCACCGCCCGTAGCCGCAATCCCAATTGCAGCCGCAGCCGCACCTGCTCGCTG
This sequence comes from uncultured Dehalococcoidia bacterium, assembly GCA_964638905.1. GTDB lineage: Bacteria > Chloroflexota > Dehalococcoidia > SM23-28-2 > SM23-28-2 > SM23-28-2. The sequence continues at coordinate 4,696 of CAZXAF010000045.1, read as the reverse complement.
AAGTCCTCCGGCCGCTCCTCCAGGTTCCGCCGATGGAAGGCCGCCGCCTCCGGTCCCGCCACGGCCAGCCAGATGGCGGATGCCTGCTGGAGACTGGGAATCTCCACCTCCACCAAGGAAGCTCCCAGGCCCACCAACGTCTTCAGTGCTTGCCGGAAGCTTGCCTCCACCTCCTCGTCTAGGTCGGATAGCGCCCCTTTCTCCGGCACGCCGATCCGCAGCCCTTGCACGTCGCCGCTCAGGGCCGACCGATAGTCCGGCACCGGCAGGTCGACGGCGGTTGGGTCGTTCGGGTCGGGGCCGGCGATCGCCTGCAGCACGATGGCGGCGTCCTCCACGCTGCGGGTCATCGGCCCGGCGTGGTCCAGGGAGCCGCTCAGAGGAACGACGCCGTGCTTGCTCACCCGCCCGAAGGTCGGCTTCAGCCCGACGATGCCGCATAGGGAGGCCGGCATGCGGATGGAGCCGCCGGTGTCCGAGCCCAAGGAGCCCAGACAGAGAGAGGCAGCCAGAGCCGCGCCCGAGCCGCCGCTGGAGCCGCCGGTTATTCGGTCCAGGGCCCAGGGGTTGTGCGTCGGCCCGAAGTGGGAGACCGTATTGGTTGCCCCAAAGGCCCATTCGTGCATGTTCAGCTTGCCCAGCAGCACCACGCCCTGCTCCCGCAGACGGCGGACACAGGTGGCATCCTCCGACGGAACGTGATCGGCCAGGATCTTCGAGCCGGCGGTGGTGCGAATGCCTTTCGTCTCATACAGGTCCTTGATGGCGAAGGGGATGCCGTCCAGAGGGCCCAGCCGCTTGCCGCCGCCCAGTCGCCGCTCCGCCGCCGTCGCCTCGGCCAGCGCCGTCTCGGAGAGAAGGGTAACGAAAGCGTTCAGCTTCGGCTCCAGGGCTTCGATGCGCTCCAGGCAAGCGCGGGTGAGCTCCACCGGCGACAGCTCGCCCGCCTGGAAGGAGCGAGCGGCCTCGGCGATGGTGAGTTGAACAAGCTGGTCGACTTTCATGGTGCGCTGGTCCTCCCCTGAAGTGATACTCGGCTGGCATCTCCATATATGCCCGCCCCTGCCGCCTTGTCAACCTGGCCATCCCCGCTGGAAGCCCGCTCACCGGAGCGGTTGTGCCACAGATGTTGGGCCATTAAACTTGATCTTAGGGTCTGCTTGGG
>CAZXAF010000045.1:0-3431 GCA_964638905.1 uncultured Dehalococcoidia bacterium | reverse complement strand
ACCGATGTAGTCAAGACCTACGACACCGGCTATTCCAAGGTGCCGGCCCTGAAGGGCGTCTCCCTCTCCGTCGAGCGGGGCGAGATGGTGGCGATCATGGGTCCCTCCGGCTGCGGCAAGACCACCCTCCTCAACTGCCTCAGCGGCCTGGACGACATCGATAACGGCCAGGTCATCATCGAAGGAACCGACATCAACCGCCTGTCCGACAACGCCAAGACGGGGTACCGCGCTCGCAACATGGGCTTCGTCTTCCAGGTCTACGACCTGCTGCCCATCCTTTCGGCGGTGGAGAACGTGGAGCTGCCCCTCCTGGTGTCCGGAACGGGAGCGCGCCAGGCCAGGGAACGGGCCCTGCTAGCCCTGGGACTGGTCCATCTGGTTGACTGGGCCAACCATCGACCGGCAGAGCTCTCCGGCGGCCAGCGCCAGCGAGTGGCCATAGCCCGCTCCCTGGTGAACAATCCGGCCATCGTTTGGGGTGACGAGCCCACCGGCTCCCTCGATAGCGCCAACGCCGATGAGATCATGACCCTGCTGCGGGAACTGAACAAGGCCAACAACCAGACCTTTGTCCTGGTCACCCACGACCGCCAGGTCGCCGCCTACGGCGACCGCATCGTGTACATGGTGGACGGGCTGATAGTAGACGAAAAGCACACCGACCCGGTCAAGCAGCCTTCCAGCCCAGCGAGCTAGGAGCGGCCAGCGGTGGATGAACTATTCGGCCTGTCGATGGACTACATCATGTTCGGTCTGGTGGCTGCGCTGCTGGTCTCCCTGGCCACCGTGGGCTATGTGCTGTTGCGCAACCGCATCATGTTCAAGATGGGCATGCGCAACATCCCCCGCCGGATGGCCCAGACTGTTCTCATCATCATCGGCCTCATGCTCAGCACGCTTATCATCTCCGCCGCCCTCACCACCGGCGACACAGTCGACCGCAGCGTCACCAACTTCGCCTACGAGCTGACCGGCCACCTGGACGAGACCGTGGCGTTCGATGTGGAGAAGACCGGCGCCGCAGCCGCTGAGCCCTTCGTCCCCGAATCCACCGTCGCTGAGCTCGAGGCTGCCCTGGGCGATGATCCGGACATAGACGGCATCGCGCCGGCCATCTTCGAGCCGGTGCCGGTCATCAACCCCCGGACGGGCCTCAGCACCCCTTCGGTCTATCTCACCGGACTGGACCCCGACCGCATGGGTGGCTTCCCCGACGTCATCTCACTTGACGGCAAGGTGCTCGACGTCGGTGCCCTCGCCGCCGACGAGATCTACCTCAACGAGAGTGCTCAGGAGGAGCTTGACGCCCAGCCAGGCGATACCCTTCAGGTTTTCGTCGCCGGAATTCCCAACGCTTTCAAGGTCTTGGACATCGTCAAGGACAAGGTCGCGACGGGCGCCATCGGCAGCGATGGCCACGGAAGCTCCCTGGAGGGCATGGTCACTAGCCTGGATGTGGCCCAAGGGCTCTTCGACCGCGAGGGTGAGGTCGACTTCGTCGGCATCTCCAACCGCGGCGGCGTACGCGACGCGATGGCCCTCTCCGATACGGTGGCAGCGAAGGTGGAAGCCGCCCTCACCAACCCCAACCTGAGCGTGGAGAAGATGAAGCAGGACACCGTGGAGATGGCCGAGCTCATGGGCAACGTCATGACCACCATGTTCCTGGTGATGGGCCTCTTCTCCATCGCCGCTGGCATCCTCCTCATCTTCATGATCTTCGTCATGCTGGCGGCGGAGCGAAAGCCGGAGATGGGCATGGCCCGCGCCGTGGGCTCCAAGCGCAGCCAGCTTGTCCACGCCTTCCTCTCCGAGGGCATGGCCTACAACCTGGGGGCTGCGTTGGTCGGCGCTGGCCTGGGCGTCCTAGTCGCCATAGGCATCGCCCGAGTCATGGCCAGCCTCTTTGGCCAGTTCGGTGTCGACATCAGGCCCTACGTCACGCCCCGCAGCCTGATCATCGCCTACTGCCTGGGAGTTGTGGTCACCTTCATCACCGTCGTCATCTCTTCCTGGCGGGTGAGCCGACTGAACATCGTGCGCGCCATCCGCGACATCCCAGAGCCCACCTACCGGCGGGCGAGACGCCGCACACTGATCTTCGGCATCATCGCCATCCTGTTTGGCGCATTCCTCGCCTGGGTCGGCGTCAGTTCTCAACTGCTTGCCCCGTTCACCCTTGGCGTATCCATCGCCCTGCTGAGTATGGCCCCTGTCTTGCGCTACTTCGCCCTGCCGGAGCGTCCCGTGTTCACCATCGTTGGCCTGGCCGTTCTGGCATTCTGGGCGCTCCCTTCGGGGACCCTCGACAGACTCCTGCCCAAGATGGAATCCAACATCGAGATGTTCTTCCTCAGCGGCATTTTCATGGTGGCCGCGGCTACCTTCGTCATCGTCTACAACGCCGACATCCTTCTGCACCTGCTGGAGCGCGCCGGCGGCCGGCTCGGCCGCCTCCTGCCCGCCCTGCGCATCGCCGTGGCCTATCCCCTGGCCAACAAGTTCCGCACCGGCATGACCCTGGCGATGATCGCCCTGGTGGTCTTCGCCGTGGTGATGATGTCCATCATGAACACCAACTTCAACGCCCTCTTCCTCCGCGAAGACGCCCGCGGCGGCTGGGACATTGTGGTCACCGAGAACCCCAACAACCCGGTGGGCGACCTAGTGGCCGCCCTGGACAGGGAAGGCTCAGTGGACACCAACCAGCTCGCCGCTGTCGGCGCGGTGCGCATGCCCGACCTCTTCGTCGGTGCCGAGCTGCGGCAAGTTGGGGCGAGCGAAGAGTGGGGAGACTATCTCGTGCTGGGCGTCGACGGCGCCTTCGCCAGCGAGTCGCAGATCAGGCTCCAGACGCGCGCCTCCCAGTACCCTGACGACAAAGCCGTGTGGGAGGCCCTTCGCACCACGCCAGGCCTGGCGGTGATCGATGCTTTCGCTGTCTCCGAGGGTGGCTTCCAGGCCGGAGGTTCCGATTTCCACGTTGAAAACTTCGACGATACCGCCAAGGTCATGGACCCCGTGGCCCTGGAGCTGCGCGATCCGGCCAGCAAGCAGATGGCCGAGCTAGAGCTCATAGGGGTGATCGACTATGGCTCCAGCGGCAACTTCTTCGGCCTCTACACCTCGGAGGAGACCTTCAACCAGGTCTTCGGCGAGCCTGAGTTCTCCATCTTCTACGTGAAAGTGAAGCCGGGCGTAGACGACAGCGCCATGGCCAAGGCCATCGAGTCAGCCCTGGTCACCACCGGCGCTCAAGCCGAGTCCATAAAGGATATGATCCAGGAGCAGCAGGCCACTTCCAGAAGCTTCTTCTACCTGATCCAGGGCTTCATGGGCATGGGACTGCTGGTGGGCACAGCCGCCGTGGGGGTTATCGCCTTCCGCTCGGTGGTGGAGCGGCGGCAGCAGATCGGCATGCTGCGGGC
>CAZXAF010000044.1:0-9761 GCA_964638905.1 uncultured Dehalococcoidia bacterium | reverse complement strand
CATGTTGACGATAGGATTGATGCTGATGCCAGGCGATCGCATGTCTACCAAGAGGTAGGAGATGCCCTTATGCTTTGGCGCATTGGGGTCTGTTCTGACCATAAGGTGTATCCAGTCGCCGCGATGGCCTCTGGTGGTCCAGGTCTTCTGTCCGTTGACCACGTAGTCATCGCCGTCGCGCACTGCGCGAGTCTGGAGGCTGGCCAGGTCGGAGCCGGCATTGGGCTCGCTGAACCCTTGGACCCAGACAACCTCGCTGCGGGCTATAGGCGGCAGGAAGCGTCTCCTCTGTTCTTCAGTGCCCATGGCCATCAGGCATGGCCCCACCATGTACACGCCCTGACCGTCTAGGACGGGCGCTCGCGCACGGGACATTTCCTCCTGGAACACCAGTCGGTGCGTGTGGCCGGCGCCCAGGCCGCCGTATTCCTTCGGCCAGGCCATGCAGAGCCATCCCTTGGCACCAAGTTTCTTTTCCAGCTCTTTGGCTGCATCCCAGTGCTCCTGATTGTCCAGATCGTAGTCGGTTAGAGTCCACTCCTTCCGGAGGAATTCTCTTACCTCCTTGCGGAAGGCTTCCTCCTCTTCGGTGAACCGGAAGTCCATCGTTGCCTCCTTCGCAACCCTCAATATCTGGAAGCTTTCCTATTATGGCAGCTAGCATAGTAACATGCAAAGATGCCACATTTGGGTGGGGCGTGAGCGGCTCCGGCCCAATATCGGGGAGAAGGTCGACCAAAGGACATTTGGCAATGGGGGGTGACCCATGAGGAGCTACACCGAATATCTATGGTTCAACACCGGAAGCCGACGCCATCTGGCGAACATCACCGGTGACGTGGAGGCCATACTCAAGAAATCGGGCATTCAGGAGGGCTTCTGCCTGGTGAGCGCCATGCACATTACCGCGGGCATCTGGGTTAACGACCACGAGGAGGGCCTTTGGGAGGACTTCTGGGAGTGGGTAGAGAGACTCGCTCCCTATCGGAAGGACTACAAGCACCATCGCAGCGGCGAAGACAACGGCGACGCTCACCTCAAGCGAACGTTGACCCACCATCAGGTCGTGCTGCCCATCACCGAAGGGAGGCTGGACCTGGGCCCCTGGGAGCAGGTCTTCTACGCCGAGTTCGACGGCCAGCGCCGCAAGCGGGTGGTGGTCAAGGTCATGGGCGAGTAACCGCCAGAAACTGTATAATTTACTTAACGCGGCTAGTGGCTGTAGCCGTGGCAGGAGGGCAATGGTGATGGTCGCTCCCACCGTCTGGTCCGCCTCCCCCTCTCTATCCCCGCGGGCCCGCCGACTGCGCGAGGAGTTCTTCTCCTTCTATTCGAGGGACTACTTCCGCAACGAGGTGCGTCCCTATACCAGCGGGACGCCCTGGGACGCGGTTTGGTCGCCCCACAACTGGACCGTCGCTCCCGAGCTGTATCCGTTCCTGGACGCCTACCAGGACAGCCTGCTGGCCGCCGCCGAGCAGGTGGAACTGCCGCCGCGCTTCTGGCGGGAGCCGCTCGTCGTGCGGCGGGCCCTCTTCTTCCGAACGGTTGTGGAGAAGCACCTGCCGATCAAGATCCTGGATGGTGAGCTGATCGTTGGCTCCTACTTCAACACCGCTCTGTCCAAGACGCACAACCGGCGAGAGGGTCGGCGCTGGAAAACGATGGTCAAGCGCTGGCGTCGGAAGGCGGAGGGACTCAATAGCTTGGGCGTCGGCAACTGCGGCGCCGTGCCCGGCCATCTCATCCCCAACTACCCGAAGGTCCTCCGCCTCGGCTTCCGGGGGATCGTGGCTGAGCTGGAGGAGAAGCTTCAGCAGGCGCGAGGCAGGAAGAAGGATCTCCTGCGGGCGCTGATCGTCTCCTGCCAGGCGGCGGCGGTGTTTGCCTCTCGCTACGCGGACGAGGCCGAGCGGCTGGCGGCGGCGGAAGCCGATGAGCGCCGTCGTGAGGAGCTGCGGCAGATCGCCGCTATCTGCCGCAGGGTGCCCTGGGAGCCGGCCGAGTCCTTCAGCGAGGCGCTTCAGGCGCTCTGGTTCAGCCACATGCTGATAATGGCAGCGGAGTCATACCCTGGGCCCGGCGTCTCTCACGGTCGCATCGACCAGTATCTCTATCCTTACTATCAGCGCGACATCGAGTCGGGGCAGGTAACGCGCGATGAGGCGCGGGAGCTGCTCCAGTGCTACTGGATCAAGCACAACTACGCCTACGATTACCAGGGCCGGGTGGGCACCAATCAGGGGATCAACTCCGGCTTCGGGCAGCTTGTCACCCTCGGCGGCCTCGGCCCCAACGGTGAGGACGTCAGCAATCCGCTCACCTGGCTCATGCTGGACGTGATCGAGGACATGAACCTTCTGGAGCCCAAGCCCAACGTGCGCCTCCACGACAACACGCCCGACGACCTGCTCCAGCGGGTCGTGGAGCTGATCACCAAAGCTCAGGGCTCTCCCTTCCTCCTCAACTTCGACGAGGCGTCGATACGGGGCCTCGAATGGCAGGGGCTGCCCAAGGACGAACTCTGGGACTACGCGCCGGTCGGTTGCCTGGAGAACACCCTCCAGGGCAACGATCGATCGGGCACAGTGGATGTGAACCTGAACATCGCCAAGGCGGTGGAGCTGACCCTGAACGACGGCAGGGACATGCAGACAGGCAAGCGTGTGGGCCCAGCCACCGGCGACCCCAAGCGCTTCGCCGACTTCTCCGTCTTCCTCGCTGCCTTCAAGGCCCAGCTCAAAGCGCTACTTGAGCGCTTGATCGATTGCAACAACGGGGCCGACGCCATCCGCGCTGCCCTGGAGCCGACGCCCTACCTGAGCGTCCTGGTGGACGGCTGCGCCGATAGTGGCCGCGACATCACCGCCGGCGGGGCAGTGCACAACTACATCACCGTGGAGGGCATCGCCCTGGCCACAGCGGTGGACTCCCTGGCGGCCGTCAAGAAGCTGGTCTACGATGACAAGAGCGTCGACATGGGTGAGCTGTTGACGGCCATCAGAGCCAACTTCGAGGGCTACGAGTCGCTGCGGCAGACGCTGGTCACCAAGGCGCCCAAGTTCGGCAATGACGAGCCCTACGTCGATGACATCGCCCGGGAGGTCTCTCGGTTCTGGACAGAGGAGGCTTTCAAGCATACCGCCCCAGCCAGCGGACGGCGCTATCGGGGCGGCTACCTCTCCTGGAACTACTGGATCGCCTACGCTCCCTCCACCGCTGCCACTCCCGACGGCCGCAAGCGGGGGACGTTTCTCTCCAACGGTGTGTGCCCCGTCAACGGCGCCGACTGCCAGGGCCCCACGGCGATCATCAAATCGGTGGGCAACCTGGGGATGGAGACCGCTCCCAATGGCGCCTCCCACACCATCAATCTCAGCCCGTCGCTGGTTCGAGACGCGGAGCACCGGACGAAGCTGGCCGCTCTGCTGCGGGCCTACGGTCGGGTGGGCGGCACGTCTCTGATGATCAACGTCCTGGACCCCGCTACCCTGCGTGCGGCCCAGGCCGATCCGGAAACATATCGCAATCTCTTGGTGCGGGTAACCGGCTACAACGCCTACTTCGTCATGCTGGGGAAGGAGATCCAGGACGAGATCATTGCCCGTGAGGCGCACGGACTGTAGGCCGTTGCCGGAGCGCCTTGGTGCGTTGGGACTTGGAATGGCTCGGCTGGAATCGTAGAAGGAGGAAACATAATGCTGGACGTTCTACTGACTGAGGAACAGAAGAGCCTGCGCGACGAAGTGCGGGCTTTCGCGCGTGACGATGTGCCCCGCCAGCTCATCCTGGACATGGATGCCGAGCGGGTGCACTACCCTCGGCAGTTCATAGAAGCGGCCGCCCGCCGTCGGCTGCTGGGCCTGCGCTTCCCCGAGGAGTACGGCGGCCGCGGGCTCGGCTGGTCGGAAGAGGTGGTGGCCCTGGCGGAGGTGGGCGTGCTGGGAGGCTCGCTGCCCTGTCTCTACTCGCTGGTCAGCATCGTCGGTGAGGCTCTGAACGTCTTCGGCACACCGGAGCAGAAGGCGAAGTGGTTGCGCCCTGCTCTCGAAGGCCGGCTGACCGTGGCCGAGGCCCTCACCGAGCCGCGAGGCGGCTCCGACTTCTTCGGGGCGACGACCACGGCGCGGCGCGAGGGCGATGTCTACGTGCTCAACGGCCAGAAGCGGTTCATCGTCGGCGCCGAAGGGGCTGACTTCTTCCTGGTGTATGCGCGCACCAACCCCGACGGCCCCTCGCAGCAGTCGCTCAGCGCCTTCATCGTGGAGAAGGGGCCTGAAGTCGAGGTTCAGCACGTCTACGGCCTCATGGGTACCCGCGGCGGTGGAGCCGGACGGGTTTACTTCCGGGACGTGTGCGTGCCGAGGGAGAACCTCATCGGCCGGGAGCACGGCGGGGCCGAACTCTTCTACCAGATGATGATCCCCGAGCGGATGACTAGCGCAGCGGGCTCGCTTGGTGGGGCACGATCTGCCCTGGACATCGCCGCCCGCTACAGCGACCGCCGCAAGGCGTTCGGCAAGAAGATCCGTGCCTTCCAGGGGGTTAGCTTCAGGGTGGCCGACAGCATCACCCTCCTCGATGCCTGCCGGGCGATGGTTTACTTCACCGCCCGCTGCATCGACGCCGGCGACGAGGCTGGTCGCCTCCGCCGCCTGGTCTCCGAGACCAAGAAGTTCGTCACGGAGTCGGGCTGGGAGATCATCAACCACGCCATGCAGATCATGGGCGGCATCGGCTACACCAACGTCTATCCCATTGAGCGGCTGCTCCGCGATGCGCGGTTGTCCATGATCTGGACGGGCACCAGCGAGATCATGAATCTCATCATCCAGCACGAGTACTACCGGGAACTGGGCCTCCCCTGGCAGGGCCGTGACGTGGAGGCCGACGCGCTTGAGGCGGACAAGCTGGAAGAGAAGATCTACGAGTAGACTATGCCCAGCGGCATCACCTTCAACGTCCAGCGCTTCAGCACTGAGGACGGGCCGGGCATCCGCACCACCGTCTTCATGAAGGGCTGTCCCCTGCGCTGCAAGTGGTGCCACAACCCCGAGGGGCTCTCTTCCCAGCCGGAGCTGGTGTGGTACGACGTGCGCTGCATCGGTACCCGCGAGTGCTTGGCGGTGTGCCCTGAGGATGCCCTGGAGCTGACGCCGCAGGGGATGCGTCTGGACAGGGAACGCTGCACGGTGTGCGGGCTGTGCCAGGAGGCCTGCCCGGCGGCCGCCCTGGAGGTTATCGGGCGGGAGTGGACGGCCGAGGCGCTCCACGCCGAGGTGGCCAAGGACCGCGCCTTTTACGAGACGTCCGGCGGGGGAGTCACCCTATCGGGTGGCGAGCCCCTCGCGCAGGCCGAGTTCGTCGAGGCGCTCCTGCAGCTCTGCCACAGGGACGGGATGCATACTGCTCTGGACACCTGCGGCTACGCCGACTGGCCGGTCTATGAGCGTGTCCTCCCCTTCGTCGACCTCGTCCTCTACGACCTGAAGATGATCGATCGGGAGCGCCATCGGCAGGCGACCGGCGTCTATCCCGATCGCATTCTGGAGAACGCTAGGCGCATCGCCCAGCGGGGGATCACGATGTGGGTTCGCACACCGATCATCCCCGGTTACACTGACGACGAGGACAACATCGCTCGCCTGGCCGCCTACATCCGCGACGAGCTGAACGGCGCCGAGCGCTGGGAACTCCTGGCGTACACCAACCTCGGCCAGCCCAAGTATCGTCGTCTGGACCGGCGCTATCAATTGGACGGCGCAGAGCTGCCGACTCGGGCGAAGATGGAGCGGCTGCACACAGTGGCCCTGGGCAACGGCCTGGACATCGCCGTCTGGTCGGGCGCCGTGCGGGACTAGCGGTCGAGGAGCGAATGTGGCCGAGGCGAGCCTGAGCCCGGCGATCATTGAGGCCCTGGCGGGCGAGAGGACCCCGAAGTTCCTGGCTACCCTCAGCTCCGAGGACGTCCCCAACGTCGTGCCCATCATCTCCCTGCAGGCGGCGGACGAAAGCACCGTCATCTTCGGCGAGTTCATGATGTGGAAGACGAGGCGCAATCTGGAGGTCAATCCTCGCGTGGCGCTGGCGGTGATGACGGCCAGCCAGGGCTGGGTCATCAAAGGGGACTTCCTGGAGTTCCAGCGGAGCGGGCCCCACTTCGACCGGATCATGGCCAGCGATACGTTCCGCTACAACGCCTACGCCGGCATCCGCAACGCGGGGGTGATTCGGGTGAGGAGCGTAGTGCGGGCCTTCGCCCTGTCTCGGCCGGCGGTTCTGCTCGAGATGGCCCGCGCCAGGTGGTCGGCCCGCCGCGTCCGCCGAAGGGATGTCGCCGCCGTCACCGTCCCCATCCAGGTGCGTCAGAAGTTCGCTCGCCTTCAGGCCGCCAAGGTTCTCGCCTATCTGGACAGCGATGGCTACCCGGATATCGTGCCGGCCCTCTCCCTCACGCCGGCCGGTGAGCAGACGCTCGTCTTCAGCAGCGGCCTGGCGGCGCCAGCCCTGGAAGCATTGAGCGCCGGCGCAAGGGTGGCCGCCTCGGTGATCACCTTCGAGCCGGTGGCCTACCAGATAAAGGGCGAATTCCTGGGGGCAGAGCGTAGCCTGGGGCGGTTGGTGGGGGTGATGGCGGTTCAGGAAGTGTACAGCGCCTCGCCGCCGCTTCCCGGCCAGCGAATCGCCTAAGTGACCTTCCCAACCCCGCGGGACAAATCCCGCGGCTCCGTCTATCGGTTCAGGCAAGGCGGAGATTCTTCGCTTCGCTCAGAATGACGGTGGCGGTGGCTGTCACCCTGAACGCGGCGAAGGGTCTCGCCTCCAGCGGTCTGGCGTCGCCGTCCCCTGGGGATGACACAGTCTACGAGAAAGGGCCAGTGGCATCAGTGTAGGACTGTTCGGAAGGCGAGCGCGGCTCTTGGGAGCCTCGTTAGACCGTCTGGGGAGCCTTTGAATCGCTCAGCTTAGCGCTGTAAAGGGAGATGTCTGCCAGCCTCACCAGGTCATCGGCGGTGGTGGAGTCATCGGGATAGGAGGCTAGGCCGGCGCTGAGGCTGAGGTCAGCGGCGGCGGGGTCCTTCAGGTCCTTGAGCTTGTTGGCCAGCGATTTGGCTATGCGCTCGAGCACGACTTGGGACCGAGCGGGGTCGGCGTGCATCAGTATGGCGGCAAATTCGTCGCCGCTGTACCGGCAGGCGACGTCCGAACGGCGCATTTGCGAGGCTAAGGCATCAGCAGCGAGGCGGAGCACCTTGTCGCCGGCCGCTTGCCCCTGAGCGTCGTTATAGCTCTTGAAGTTGTCGATGTCGGCGATTATCACCGCCAGGCCGTGCTTGTAGCGCTTGGCACGTTCGATCTCTTCGCCTAGGCGCTGGTTGAAATAGGCGCGGTTATACAAACCGGTGAGATCATCGGTGATCGCTCTCAGTTCGGTCTCCGCCCGCAGGCGAGCGTTCTCCAGGGGCACAGCGATCTGGGTGGCAGCCGCCTGAAGCAGTTCGAGATCCGATGGCTGGAAGAAGGAGCCCTTCGTGAAGGTGATGAGCACAAGGCAGCCGAAGGGGCTTTCGCCGATGCCCAGCGGTACGCACACGACGCTCTGGGGCACGCCCGATTCGTCAGTATCCGGCTTCAGGAGGTCGTCAGCCTGAGGGGCGAGGCCGCCCGCCGCTGCCAGTTTCGCCATGGAGTTGTACACCTGGGTTTCGCCTGACTGGAAGGTCTGACCGATGAGGCCTTCGCCGGGCTTGACCTCCAGTTTGATGAGCGTCTTCCGATCCAGGCCTCGCATGGCGTGAACCTCTAGGACCTCCCTGTATCGGTTGTGGGCCATAAGGAATCCGGCCTCTGCTCGCGGCAGGAGTTCGAGGACGGCTTCCAGGGCTTTGTCAGCGGCTTCGTCAAACCCGGCGGCTGTGGCGGCAGCGTTCGATAGGTTCAAGAACAGGCGAAGCTGGTCGTCGCGCTGCCGCACCTCCCTGACGAGGTGGCTGATCATTGTCGTATCTCGGCCGGTGCCTTCAATGGCTATCAGGTGGCCACCCTCGTCATAGGTGGGCAGAATGTTGAAGCTCAGCCATAGGGTTTGACCGTCCTTATGCAGGCATTTCAGGGCCACCGGCCCTTCGGGCATGCTGCCGGAAAGCACGGCTCTCCAGAGGGTGACGAAGGGCTGCCAGTGATCGGGGTGGATGATTCGACCGACGATCTCCTGTCCGGAGGCTAGCTGCTGCAGGGTGAAGCCCGTCACCCGCTCCCAGGCCGGATTGGCATACGTGAGGCCCTTCTGGAGGTCGATCCGGAAGACCAGATCGGCGGTCCGCTCTGCCAGCTGCCGATACTTCGCCTCGGCCCTGGCGATGCCGGCCTCCGCGGTCTCCTTGGCGAGCAAGGCCACGGTCATTCGATCGAGGTCCCTGGCCAGGGACTCGAATTCCGGCGAGCCCGATATCTGGGGCCTGGTGGCGACATCGCCGCTGGCGATTGCCCTGACGCTCGCTTGAATGGATGCCAGGGGTCGAAGGACGCTTCGCATCAGCAACACCGCCGACGACACGCTCACGACGAGCGTGAGGCCGGCCAAGCCCAGCAGGGCCCAGAGTAACAGCGGGTTATCGTTGGTTATCGAGGCAAGGGCGAGGTCTATCTGGCGTTGCTGTTCGCTGCTCAGCTCGGCGAGCACCGGCTTCAGGTTGGTGATCGAGTTCTCTATCTGGGAGCGGACTGTCCTCGCCTGTTCGGGTTGATCGGCCTCGGTGAGCAGGAATATGCCTTCGCCCCCCATCGAGATTTCCTTGACACCCTTGGCAATGTCGTCCAGCGTGGCCAGCGTTTGGGAGTCGGCGGGGTCGGTCTGCAGCTCTTGGGCATCCTGGATATAGGCCTCCACTTTGGCGATGGAGTCGCGGAACTCGTTGGCCAGGCTCCAGTCATTGGTTTCCGGGAAGTTCTGCAGGGTCTCGAGCTGGAAGGTGAGTTCAGTATCGATGTCTGCCAGGGTGGCGGCTGTAAGCGAGGCCTTTTGTACTGCGCCCGCATCGACCTGTTCGTTGCCGCCGAAGCGGAGGACGGATAGCACCGAAATGCCGACCAGGAGCAATGTCAGCAGTGAGAACGTGGCAATGATCCGCGCCCGAATTGATCGCAAACCTGGCACCTGCCAGCCAACCTTTCCTTGACCGCAATGACCTGCCTGCTACTCTCCGCTCGCTATGGAGAACTCGGAGGCGGCATAACAGCAGAGCAATGCCTTGTATAGTGCTCAATGAATGGACGCGTGTCCCAGGCCGACCGTTACATATAAACCGCTCGCAGTTGAAATCGCCGCCCGAGGTGCTATGATGACAGGGGTGGGCCTGTAGCTCAGCGGCAGAGCGGCCGGCTCATAACCGGCTGGTCGTAGGTTCGAATCCTGCCAGGCCCACCATTGGCGCTATCGGAGGCTCAGATACGATGGCGGGTGGCGGTAGCCTGCTCCAGCGGATGCGGCAGTTCCTGTCCGGCTATGAGCCGCAACGCCTTTCCCAGAACGAAGCGACCCCGGCGGGCGTCCTTCTTCTGCTCTACGAGAAGGACGGCGAGCCCCATATCCTCCTGACCAGGCGCACCGAGGACGTCGAGCACCATAAGGGGGAGACCTCCTTCCCCGGCGGCACCTTCGACCCCGCGGACGGCGATATGCTGGCCACCGCCCTGCGGGAGACGCAGGAGGAGATCGGCGTGCGGCCGGAGGACGTGGAGGTGCTGGGCCAGCTGGACGA
>CAZXAF010000043.1:0-9801 GCA_964638905.1 uncultured Dehalococcoidia bacterium | reverse complement strand
CCAAGCTGTGAATATGGCAAGGCACTGAAAGGTCCTATTGCCATCTACTGAGTATTGAGGAGAGGTAACTTATGAATGTCATGAAGTGCAAGAAAGCATTTGCCGCTTGGTTGGCTGCCGCCTTGCTCTCCTCAATGCTGACTGCCTGTGGCACTCTGGAGGTAGGCGTCGAGCACACCCCCACGCCAGACCGTGCCGCCACAGCCACAGTGTCCGCCCTGACCACCGAAAATGTCCGCCTGGCTACCCAGGTGGCGACGCTGGCCGTCCCCACATACACGCCAACGCCCAGCCTGGGGAAACTGGCCTACGTCCAGGGCGGCGACATCTGGGTCAAGGCCCTGCCCGATGGCGAACCCCAGCGCCTCACCACCGACGGCCGCAACAGCACACCCCGCTGGTCTCCCTCCGGCGAATGGTTGGCCTTCCGCAAAGATGTACAGGTCTGGTTGATACGGGCTGATGGAAGTGATCTCCACCCCATTGACAAGCGTGGCCCGGTGAGCGTCTTCGCCTGGTCGTCTGTGGAAAATCGGCTGGCCTACGTCGCCGGTTCCGGCATACTTCGACTGGAAGTGATCAATGCCGACGGCACTGATCCAGCAACGTTGATCCCCCTATCCATTTGCACCGTGGGCATATTGGGCCGTATCGCCTGGAGTCCGGATGGGAGATGGATCGCCTATGGGTGGCGAGAAGAATTGACCTATCAGGGGCTCTGGAAGATCTCGGCCGATGGAGAGGAACGAAGCGAACTCTACGTTAGCGGCGCGCCTGAGAAGGGCGATGCTACCCTGGCCGGCTGGTCTCTCGACGACGGTCAGTACATTCTCTTTTGGCAAGGGGAGATGCTCTCTGCCTCAATGCTGGCTGATGGGGTAGCCCTCTACAGCCTGCCGGCCGGCGGAGGTGAGCCCACCAAACTGGTGGACACCGTGTTGGTGCACGACGACTTTCTTGCCCCAGCGCCGCAAGGCGACCGGCTGGCGGTGACGGCTGGCGGCTATCGGGCCACGTGGACTAACAAGCGCGTTGCCGTGGTCGAGGTGGATGGTGGCGAACCCACCTGGCTCACCGATGAAAGCGTGGCCGCCTTTTCACCGGCCTGGTCCCCGGAGGGTGTCTATCTGGCCTACGCAGCCATGCCCGACAAGGGTGACCTGGTGGGTGGGGATGATGCCCGGCTGGAGATGATGGAGCGCCATATCTGGGTGGTAAACGTCCAGGGCGAGCCTCAGCCTCAGCAACTCACCGACGACCCGATCTACCGAGATGAGCGCCCCCTGTGGTCGGTAGATGGGTCGCACATCCTCTTCGCTCGGATGGACGCCGAGGGAGGGGCCTCCCTGTGGCTGATCCCGGCCGCAGGCGGCGAGCCCCGGCGAGTGGTGGACGAACTGGCTCCCTTGCCAGGTCCGGCCTCGGGCTGGTTCGGCTACTACGGCCACGTGGAGTGGGACCAGCTCTTCGATTGGTGGCAGGGGCCGACCACGCGGGAACTGTCGTCATCCCACCGTGACCAACTCAGCGCTGAGATTTTGGACGCCTTGGCCGCCTACCAGCCCGTGATGGATGCGCAACCGACTGTGACCGTCCTGTTATCCAACATTGCTCGCTGGCTCGATACGGGTGGCAAGCCGTCGGGCCTGGTAAGGGCACTGAACGAACCATCCGACAGGACAGAGGGCGCAATCACCGCCACGGAACTCGACCTCACCGCTGATGGACGAGATGACGTGGTGGTACGCATCCCCATCATGGGCCTGCCATTGCTCGTCTTTCTGAACACTGTGGGCCCCCCAGCGCACTTTGAGGGCCATGCGCTGCCATCCGACTTGGAGACGATTCAGCACGACTGGCCAGTCGAATTGACCGCCTACGAGATAGAACAACCGGCGCTGCAACTGACCGACCTCACAGGAGATGACGTTCCAGAAGTGCTGTTCAACTCTGTGTTCGTCGGTGGCAGCAACTTTCGATTGCGTCCCAAGGTTTTCCAGTGGCACGAGGGCGACTTCCGCCTCATTTTCGCCGCCGAATTGGTGAGCTGGGTCGGATATAGCACCCTGAGCCTGGAAACCAACCCCGACGGCGGGCAAGACATCGTGCTACACTATCCCCATCTCTATTACCCTACCGGTTTCGAGGCCAAGTTGATCGCTCACCCCTGGGCCACGCAGCGCTGGCGATGGGATCCTACTCGGGAGCAGTACACACTCCACGAAACCACGCGCGATCTGGACTTTGAGAGTAACTTGCCTGACCACGAATGGGAAGAAGACGCTTTGCAGAAACGTGAGTGGGAGTGGATGCGCGTGCTGGTCAACGAGGCCGAATTGCACTATCAAGCTGGCAGTCTGGAGAAGGCTCTGGCCAGCTATCAAAGCGTTTTGAGCTATGGAGCTTCGTTGAAACGTCCCGAGGGGCGGACGGTCCATTGGCCGGCCTATGCACGTTTTCGCATCGCTCAGGTACAGGCGATGTCAGGACAGGCGAATGCGGCTCAGACAGAACTGAACGGCTTGTTAGCTGACCTGGATGAAGAGAGCAACCTGCGCCCACTGGTGCAGGCCTTTGAAGAGAACTACAATCCCTCCCAGCCCGATGCCGCCCTGCGCGCCATGGCTGCCCTGCATGGGCTGAACCTCTACGAGCAGTTCTACTGGCACGACGACCGCCCCGGCGACCTCACTTTGCCGATGAACATGCTGACGCTCCTCTGGCCCGGCACGCCTCTGGCACGCTACCTGGACGCTCACCCGGAGGCCGTGGACGGTCCATCATCGCCGGAGCGGGAGCAAACCCTTCTGCACACTCTGTCGGAGCTGGGTTTCCCCGTCACCGGTGTGCGCATTGCCGACCTGAACGCCGACGGCCTCAACGAGGTCCTCGTCACCACCGACGAAACCGATCAGACTAACGGTCGCCTGTTCATCTGGCTGCTGGCCCAAACCAGGGGGCACTGGCATAGCTATCGTTGGCCCAACACCGACTACTCTTTAGGCGAAGAGGTGACCGAGGAGCCGCTGCCCGACGGGCGGGTGATCCTGCGCTGGAGGGACCCCACCGCGACCTGGGCCAAGAGGGAATTCACCTTTGCCTGGACAGGCGATGCACTGGTCGAGGTAGATCCAGAGACCTACGAGCCACTGCCGCCAAGCTGGCCGGTGGTGGGCTGGCCTGACTCTTGAAAAGAGCCAGGCCAGCCTTCTCTGGTTTTACGCGCTGAAAGACGAGACGTGGTTCTACGTCGAGATGGGGATTTACGATGAATAAAGGCACTGTACTTCTCATAGCTCTGGTTATCCTGTTGGCAGCCTGCACCAGCCCTGCACCGGCAACAATATTGCCGTCAGGCCCTACGGCAACGCCATCACCCAGCCTCACAGCAGCACCTCCAACCCCCACTGTGACACCGTTGCCAAGTCCCACAGTGGCGCCTCAGCCCACCACCACAACATTCAGCCTGGATCCAGCAGTGACAGAAGCTTTCCCGTTGCAAGTGGGCGCAACCTGGCGCTACCAGGCCCACATCGAAGAAAAACCTGCGGGAGAGGTGCAAGTTCGTGATGAGATCATCACCGAGCGTGTCATCACTCAAACACAGCAGGCAAACCTTGCCATCTTTACCCTGGAACGGGTTGGTGGCCTCAATCCTGGGCGCTTCTATTACCTGGTGTGGGGCAACAGCGTCTATCAAGTGTCACCCTCGCCCAGGAACGAGGCCCTGCAGCGCTTCCTGGCCGATCTGCAAAGCGATGAGCCTACCTTGCCGCCGAGCTACGTCTTTCCCCTGCGCGTCGGGGCAAGCTGGGGTAGCATTTCGGCAGTGCCGCAGGCCAACCACTGGTACGAGTGGTACGTGGAGGGGCAGGAGGACGTGGACGTACCTGCTGGTCACTTTGCGGACTGCTACCGCCTGGTTTTCTTCACCAATCCAGATGACACTACTTGCTGGTTTTGCCCCGGCGTAGGTCTGGCTCGCCTGCGCTACCGCCACCATGGCAGTGTGCACAACGAAGACTGGGAACTGACAAGCTACCAAGGCATGACGACGCCGGCGACTGAGCCAACTGTAACCCCCACAGTCCAAGACCTCGCCCCTGGCACTGAGACCGTCATTGACTGCGCCGACGTCTACCCCGGCCTGCCGGGTTGCCTGCGCGACAAGCCCTTGATCGGCGGTCGGCTAGCGCTTGTAGCCGAGCGTCTGCCTCTCGGTCGCACAATGATACTTGATCTGGAACATGGGGATGCTTGGACCCTATCGCCTGTCACCCTGCTCGAGTGGTCACCATCCGGGAGCCATCTACTCGCAGGACATTCCATCGTCTACCGTTACGATGGTGTAGCAACGAGCAGTTTTTACAACCGGCCCAGTTCGTTTTGGACACCGCTGGATGCGCTCTCTGGCGCCCGCGATTGGCTGGCCATGCCTACTGCCGATGGCGCACTGCTGGTCGCTCCCTTGCCCGAGGGTGAAACGCGCCAGATTCTCCCACCGGGCAGCCTGGGGAACGATGGGCGAGGCACCGTGTGCTGGTCGCCTGACGGCTGGCTGGCTTGGTTGCTCAACACCGATCAACTGACCGAGGCTGGTCAGTTTGAACAGATGCTTTATGTTCGACCTGCTGAGGGGGACACAGAGGTCACCACCTGGCGCTTGAGCGACGACATTCGTGAAGCCTACTACCAGATCATTGACTGGGTGCTCGGCACACGCCTCATCCTGGCTGCACGGGGCATGATGGCCGTTTCCTTGTGGTCATGGGGCATACCGATCGTAACCATCAACGCCGACACAGGCGAGATCACCGATCTGGATGCTGCGATGTTGCTTACCCCCGAAGCTTATGCCTGGCACCCGACGCAACCCGGCCTACTGGCCCTGGCCGAAGGCGGCAGCCGCTATCTATTCGAGACCGGACACCTGGCGCTGCTAGATGTGACCACTGGCGAGCTCCGCACCCTCACCAGCCCAGACGTGGTCGCCTTCGAACCCACTTGGTCCCCAGACGGAACGCTTCTGGCCTACGCTGCTGTCCCTGCCTCGCCCGACGCCAGCGGAGATGGCTCGACACTGGAACACGCCCTCGACGGACGAGCCATCTACATCGTCAACCCCCAAAGTGGCCGGACCCACCGACTGACCGATCCCGGCGATGCCGTGGACGGCTGGCCGCAATGGTCTGCCGATGGCACCCGCCTGCTCTACACCCGCCAGCACGACGGATACACGGACGTGCGAGTGGTGACGTTAGATGGCAGCAGCGATGAACTGCTCGTCACCGGTTTGCCCGACCCCACCTGCTATTACGGCGGCTGTGGCTGGGGACAGATGTTGGCCTACTACCCTGGAGAGAATAGCAGCTACGGAACCTTTTAGCTCCGCCGTGCGTCCAGATGTTAAGGGGTAATACCCAACCCAGATCAAGGGGATGGAGAGATGCCGAATAAGGTTGTGATCAAAGCGTTGTTCCTGACACTGTTGGCCGCTGGCTCCATGACAGGCTGCACTCCCACCCCACTGGCTTCCACCTACCCCGTCCCCACCGAAGCCCCGGCGGCCACCTCCACACCAGTCACGTCAGTTCTGCCTACACCGACACCCATTCCGCCAACCTATACACCACCGATACCGCCTACATACACGCCAGCGCCGCCTACTGGGGTGCCTGCCCTCGTCCCTGCAGGCACAGTCACCCCCGCGGCGGCCTACGCCACCCAGGAGGCAGCCCGTCAGGCGACGGTCGTCGCCCGGGCCACCGCCTCCCCCTTCCCCACCGCTGGCCCGGCCACCGTTCAGACAGGCCAGCCGTCCATCGCCACCACCCAGCGCGATGGGCTGTCCTTCCAGCTCCGTCTGCCCAAAGACACTTACCTGGCTGGCGAGGGCGGCCAGGCGGAAGCCGTCCTGCGCAATGAGGGCCCGGAGACGGTCTTCGTCCGTGGTGATGGAGAGAATCTCTTCCTAACCTGTATTGTTGGACGAGCAGGGCCACGAGCCCGTCCCCTGGCCCTGGTCCCCGATGCGGCTGCCAGGGATCCCCTACGAACCGCGCAAGCTGGACCCAGGTCAAGTGATCACCGAAACCCTCAACTTCCAGGCGCCGCCCGAGGAGCAGGCTGTTGGTCACACCTACGTCCTGTGGGCCGAGACGCACTTCTGCCGCCCTGCGCCGGACAGCCTCCATGGGGGGGACAATCTGTGGCTGCACCTGGAGACGGGGCCGATTCCGTTGCAAGTGACGCCACCAGACCCCTCGCAACAGTTAGTGGCCAAGTTAGAGGTTGATCGAGATGGCTGGCTTCTGCGGGTGACCGATACCGCTGGCCGGGTGCCCCCCGGCCCGCGGTGGGGCTTCCACGAGGTCGTCTCATTCGGCACCATCTCCACCGGCCCCCTGCAGGATAGCGCCGACGGCACGTGGTCAGGAGCGTGGGGTGAACGTGTGAGCCAGAGCGACAGCCAGATCAGCATGCGAGCCTGGGTCGCTGCACCGGGGTACGTTACCGCCGCCATCACCCAGACGGTGCCCGGCACGGGGGATGTCCACCGCTGGTTCACAGGATGGGAGCCCCCCACACCTCAGACCTTCGACTCGTTGGAAACGGCTCAGGCGGCGCTCGACTTTTCCCTCTACCAGCCGGGCAATTTGCCGGCCGGCGCGGAATCTTGCATCTGAGCAAGGAAGGAGTTGGCGATGACCGAATTCAGCCAAAAGCAGAATCGCATCCAGGCCCTGCTCGGGGAGCACAAGCTCGATGCGCTTCTCCTGCGGCGCGTGAGCAGTTTCGCCTGGGCCACGTGCGGCGCGGCCTCCTACATGAACACGGCGACCACCAACGGCGAGGCAGCGCTGCTGATCACCCCTTCCGGCCGCTATCTCATCACCAACAATATTGAGGCCACGCGGCTGGAGCAGGAGGAAAAACTGAAGGATCAGGGCTGGGAGTTCCGCGTCGCGCCCTGGCACCAGGCGCAGGACCCTGTGGCCGAGCTGACCCAAGGACTGAGGCTTGGCGCGGACGGGCCTTATCCCGGGGCAACCGATCTTTCGGGCGACCTGGCCTGCCTCCGCGCTAATCTGACCCCCGAAGAGGGCGACCGCTTTCGGGTGCTGGGCCGGCTGTGAGCTGAGGCCATGGACAGTGTGGCGCGGGCCGTCCGTCCCGGCCAGGCCGAGTATCAAATCGCCGGGCTCCTGGCCCACGAGGCGGAGAGCCGCGGCGTGCAGGCCATCGTGAACATCATCGCCGCCGACGAGCGCGTCTTTGCCTTCCGACACCCGCTGCCTACCGCTAAGAAGCTCGATCGGCATGCGATTGCCGTGCGATCTGTGGCACAAGGCCGAGGCCGTAGCGCGGGTTGATGCCACGTTCATCGCCGCCACCCGCCCCGGACGGAGCCTCGGCCAGATCTTCCGACATGCGATGGCCGCCTACGCCGAAACCGGCTTCCCCGACCAGTGGCATCTGCACCATCAGGGCGGCCCGGCTGGCTACGAACCGCGCGAGTACGTCGCCACGCCCAGCTCGACCGACATCGTCTCGGTCGGGCAGGTCTACGCCTGGAATCCGTCCACCACCGGGACAAAGTCGGAGGACACCATGCTGGTGGGCGAGGCGGACAATGAGGTGCTCACTGCTGTCGAGGACTGGCCGACACTCTCGGTCACAGTGGATGGTCAGGAACTTACACGTCCCGCCATTCTAGAGATCCTGTGAAGCCGCGCGTGGGCTCACCCTATCCGATAGGTTTTGTCCAACAAGAGCTGTCAACTGGTTTTCAAATAACTCCTTGATTCTCACAGAATAGGTGAGCCATCCCCGGGGTGTTCATCGTGGCACCAGTGCCATCCAGCGTGCCAGTATCAATCTAGACGACCTCGGAGCGACCGATTTCTTCTCTGCAGTCGGTCTGGAACGCCCTCAAATATCTCTTGCCGCTCTCACAGGGTAGGTGAACCATCCCCAGGCGCTGCAATGCTGGTGCTTGTGTTTCTGGTCGGGGCACTTGGCTACCTCAACGAGCGGGAACTACTTTACCTGATGGAGACGGCAAGGCAGATACTCAAATACCCATCCGCCAACGTCAGCACAGAGTTGGCGAGCATTCCTATCCAATGCTCTTTGTTGACATGCTGTATCAGCACCCTGAAACGCAACGAGAGAAAAGGCGGCTGATTCTACAGATGGGCAGCCCCGATAATGCGTTTGCCGTGGAAGCGGTTCGAGCATTGCGCTTGCGGTAGTGGTTACATTGTAACTGATGGCTAACGCCAGCTTCAAAGGCAGGCCGTTTTTGAGTCCTTGGTGAATGACTTCTTACCCCCATATATGCCAATCTATGAGTTGTAAACCACTACATGTAGGAGGGTATGCCGTATTTACCCGGAGTTCATAGGCCAAGCCATTTTTGAGAAAAGCACCTCATCAGTCAACATGTAACCACTACCGCGCTTGCATAGGTGGCTAGATGGGTCGCTGAAAATGGCCGACCTTGTGGGCCGCAAACCTCCGAGAGGCCAAATACAACAACGCTACCACATGACGAGAAGGATTCACCCCACCGCCTGAAGCTGTCACCGTAGAAGCTGAAAGAGCGCAAAAATGACTTATGAGAATCCCACTTCACGAAAGCAAAGCGACACGAAAAACATGACCAATGATTTTCCCCCCAACCTCCAACTCTTCGTCCAGCTTCTGGACGCCCAACCTCCCGTAGTCCAAGAGGCTTTCCAGTTCCTGCTAGCCACCGCCATGCACCACGAGGCGGGCAAGCTTGAGCCTGTGAGCGTGACAGAGGTTGACGGGCGGTGGCACTACACTTTCAGCGGTGCAGGCGAGGTGTTCAGCGTGGTGGGGCCAGAGATGAGCAAGGAGATGTTGCGGGAGATACTTCGCGAGGAGGGGTTGCTCTGCGTATCCGAAAGGTCCCCATGTTGACAAGAGACCAGACTGTGATAAAATAGCTGTAGTTGACAAGGCACCGCAGCCCGCCTCTGACGTGCTTGACCAACACAGCAAACAACATCCCCGAATCCGACGCCAGCCAGGGCCGTACCTTTGCGTGCCCTGAGGCTGGCGTTTTCTATACGCAGGTCAACGGAAAGGAATTTGCGCGGAGAACCTTGCGATTGGAGTCCTAGCTATCTCTTTTGCGTGTGCGATCCAGACGACTTTGTCCGCCTTGAACCAAACGATTGACCGCACGTTTGCGAGTCAGCTGAGCTTTGAGCATGGGGATTTCCATCCCTGGCCTGAGGGAATAGGAAGATGATAACCAAAAAGGCAATCATCGCATCAGGTTTGGCCATAGCACTCTTGATATTAAGCGCTGCTGGAGCACCCACATTTGATAGAAGTGCCCTGGCTGCCGTGACCCTGGCTTCGTTCACTGCTACAGGCGGCGATGGCCAGATTCTCATCGAGTGGGAGACGGCCAGCGAGATAGACAACGTCGGCTTTAACCTCTGGCGCAGCACGAGCGAGGCGGGTGACTACGCCAAGTTCAACGATTTGCTCATCCCCAGCCAGGCACTGGGCTCTGTGATAGGAGCCCATTACTGTTACGCCGACAGCGAGGTGATCAACGGCACTACCTACTACTACAAGCTGGAGAGCATAGCCACCGACGGCTCTAGCGAGTTTCACGGCCCCATCTCGGCCACTCCAGGGGCCCAGCCGACGGCCACTCCAACGGCCACCCCGACGTCGCTGTGGACGGCCACGCCACCAGCTACCGCGACCGCAACGGCCACTCCCACGCCTACACCATACGCGGGAAGCATCACTAAT
>CAZXAF010000042.1:0-9873 GCA_964638905.1 uncultured Dehalococcoidia bacterium | reverse complement strand
GTCACCACTGGACGAACATCGGCATGATCACGTGGACGTAGTTGTCCTGGCCCACGGGCTTCAGGACGCCGGGGCTGGAGGGGCCGCCCGTCTCCAGGGCCACCTGGGGGCAGTCCAGCACCTGGAGCACATCCTGGAGGTATCTGCTGTTGAAGGCGATCTTGGCCTCCTCACCCTCGATGGAGGCATCGATCTCGCCGCGGTTGTCGCCCAGCTCCTCGGCCCGAGCGGAGACGATCATCTTGCCCGGCGATAGCTCCTCGCCCGGCGTGATCTGGAGGCGGATGATGCCGCTGCCGTCGCGGGCGAAGATGGCGGCGCTGCGCGTCTCCCGCAGGAACTCGGTCACGTCCACAACCGCCCGGCAGGTAGAGCTCTGAGGGATTAGCTGCGTGTAGTTGGGGAAGGTGCCCTGTATGAGCTGGGCCACCAGCTCGACATCCTTGAGGCGAAACAGGACCTGACTGCGGCTGCTGTTGATGGTCATCTCGACGGGCTCTTCCTCATCGGCCAGGAGGCGGTTGACCTCTCGCATCGCCCGAGCGGGAATGATCACCTCACTACGCTCGGGCGCCTCCTGCTCCAGCGAGAGGGTATGGACAGCCAGGCGGAAACCGTCGGCGGCGGCCAGAGTGAGGTTGCGCTCCTCCCTGAGGAAATGAATGCCCGTCAGCACCGGCCGGGTGTCGTCGCTGGCAGCAGCGAACTCCACCTGATTGATGGCGGTGCGGAGGCTCAGGGGATCGAGAGTAAGGGCGACCCCCTCACGGATGGCGGGAATGGGAGGAAAGTCGCTGGCATCCATGCCGGCCACGGTGGCCTCGTTGCGGGCGCAGACGATGTGCAACTGCCTGGCCCTGGGCGTCAGGCTTATATCGATGCGCTCGTTGGGCAGGGAGTTGACGAAATCGCTCAACAGACGAGCGGGCACAGTAATCGCGCCCTCCTCCTCCACCTTGGCACCAACCCAGGAGGTAATAGCGATCTCCAGGTTGGTGGCCGCCAGCTTGAGGCGACCGTCGTCGGTGGCGATGAGGACATGGGAGGTCTGAGGCAGTGTGCTGCGAGCGGCCACCGCTCGACCAACAACGGACAGGCCCTTGGAGAGGCTCTCTTGCAGACAAGAAACATTCATGATAACCACCTATCGCCGTGTAGTCAGGTGAGTACGCAGTTAGACAAAAGTATACACCAGCCTCCACAGGCAAACAAGAGTGACCAAGCCCACTACAGCCATCAACTCAGGAGAATAGCGAGAAGATCACTCAGACTACCAACCTGAAGGTCGGGCTCGGGCATCTCCTCGGGCAGGGGACGGCCAGAGCGGTTCAGCCAGGCCACCGGCACGCCTGCCCGCCGCGCACCCACGACGTCGGGCATGGGACTGTCTCCGACGTAGAGGACCCGCTGGGGCTCCAGGCCGAGCGCTTCCGCCAGATAGGCGAAGATCGCCGGATCCGGCTTCAGGGCCTTAGCCGTCTCCGAGGAGACCACAACCTCGAACTCCAGGCCGTTCTTGTCCAAACAGGCCTGGAGGAAATCGCCATCAGCGTTGGAAAGGACGGCCAGCCGATAGCGGCCCTGCAGCGCCTCCAGCACCTCGGCCGTCTCCGCATAGGCCTCTGCCTGAGACAGCTCTTCCTTCAGGCGAACGGCGGCCAGCCTACCGTCGCCCTCGAAGCCCAGCTCCCTTGCCGCCCGCTCGAACTGAAAGGCCCAGGCCTCCTCATAGCGGCGGTAGGCAGGGCTGGCCACGTTCTCCCCCCGAAACACGAAGGCCGCCTCCACGAATTTGTCCCAGAGAACCTCAGGCTCAGCCTCCAGGCCCTGAGCGCGGGCGATCTCAGCCAGGGTGCGGATGAAATTGGGAGTGCTGAACCGGATGATGGTGCCGTAGCAGTCGAAGGCAACAGCGCGAATCGAATCGAACATCTTCCGACCTAACTATACAGAGAGGCCTCCTCGGCCCGACGACGCCAGCGACTACCGCCGGCAGCATTTGGACGGGTAGGCCAAGAGCGACCTCAGGGAGCTCGATCCCCTCCGGAAAGCGAAAGGTTGCTAGCGCGCCGGAGCGGGCTGCGCCTGCGCCACTTCTCCGTAGGCACCGGCCATCGCCAGAAGGATCTGGTCGGCCAAGCCAGCCATGAGCTCCCACAGTTCCACCGCCTCCTCCGCCGATAGATTGCCCCGATGGGCCATCTCTATGGCCGCGTCATCCAGCCCCTTGCGGAAGAAGATGAAGGCCTCCACCGCGTCACGCATGGATAGCCTCTGGTCGGCGAACTCCCTTCCGTATTGGTGGCCGATCTGGCGGGCCTCGTCCAGGAGACGAGAGCGACGGCTTCCCCGGCTCAGATACTCGGAAACCAGGCCCACCAGGCGCTGGCCGAGGGAACGCAGTCGATCGCGACCGTCTTCAGGTATGTCCGTGTACCAGTGGCCGTGCTGCTTCCTGCCGCGCTGAAGACGGCGGCGTATGCGCGACAGGGCCAAATGGCTCAGGGAGCCATAGGTAGCAGGCGTCGACCGCCCTTGGCCGGCCATGAGCGCTCGCAAGTCATCCTCGGCGAAGCGGCGATGACCGCCAGGAGTGCGGAAGGACCGCACATAGCCGGCATCAGCCCAGCGACGCAAGGTCGATTCGTTCACCCCTAAGAGATTGCAGGCCCTGCTGAGACTGATCCAGCGGGCAGGGCGAGCCTGACCCTGTGTAGCCTCAAGAGGCGGCCGAGCGCGCATTCAAATCTCCGTAAAACTCCTCAAATCTCACAACGGTTCTGAGGTGCATGGCAGATCGTATAATAGGCGACCCTTAGTGTCAACCAGTATAAGCGATGTTTTGCAGTGTTTTCCCACTTAAGCGCATTTCTGATAGACACAATGAACTATGCCATGCTTTGCCGCAGAGACTATTGAAAACCTTGCTCATCAGTGGTAAATTCCCTATCAAAGGAGCGCGTTCGATAAACTAATGGAGGCTGCCATGGCTGAGGAAGAGATCGGGCGGGTAAGAGACTATTTCGCCCGCGTAGGGGTGGCGGGCATTGACCTCACTGGCCGCATCAAGGTGGGCGATACCATCCAGATCAAGGGCCACACCACCGACATCCAGCAGGTGGTGGACTCGATGCAGATCGAGCACGAAAACGTCCAAGAGGCCGGCCCAGGGGACTCGATAGGGATCAAGGTTCAGGATCGCTGCCGCAGCGGTGACCACGTCTATCGGGTGACCGAATAGTCAACACCCAGGCTATCGCGCCACCTCTTCGAATACAAATCCCATATCGGGGCTATCAAAAAGCAGCCCGCCTGCTGACAGGCGGGCTGGCACCTTCACCAATGGTTCCTATGAGACCGCCTCTAGTCGCCAGCCATCCCTCCCATCAGGTTGGCCATTTCGATGGCTGACACCGCGGCATCGTAGCCCTTGTTGCCCATCTTCCCGCCCGCTCGCTCCAGGGCCTCCTCCAGCCCGTCGGCGGTGATGATGCCGAAGATAAGAGGCACGCCCGTCTCCAGGCCCACGCGGGCGATGCCGCTGCTGACCTGACCTGCCACGTACTCGAAGTGGGGGGTCTCGCCGCGGATGACCGCCCCCAAGCAGATCACCGCCTGGTAGCGGCCGCTCTCGGCGAGCTTGCGAGCGACCAGAGGGATCTCGAAGGAACCGGGCACCCAGGCCACGTCCACTTTGTCCGACTCCACGCCATGGCGCCTGAGGCCATCCTGAGCGCCCACCAGGAGCTGGTGGGTTATCAGGTCGTTGAACCGGGAAACGACGATAGCTATGCTCAATCCCTCGCCTCTCAGACGTCCCTCAAAGGTTGTGCCGGCCAAGAGATACCTCCCCGTCAGGACACGACGTCCAGCAAGTGGCCCAACTTATCGCGCTTGGTCTCCAGGTAGCGCATGTTGTGAGGGTTCGGCTGGGCGATGATAGGGATTCGCTCTACCACCTCCAGGCCGTATCCCTCCAGGCCCGCCCGCTTCGAGGGGTTATTGGTGAGCAGGCGGATCTTCCTGAGCCCCAGGTCCACCAGGATCTGCATGCCGATGCCGTAATCGCGACGGTCGGCGGGGAAGCCCAGGGCCTCGTTGGCCTCCACCGTGTCCAGGCCCTGCGTGTCCTGGAGAGCGTAGGCCCGGATCTTGTTGCAGAAGCCGATGCCCCGCCCTTCCTGGCGCATGTAGACGAAGACCCCTCTTCCCTCCTCGGCGATGCGTTCCATGGCTAGCTCCACCTGCTCGCCGCAGTCGCAGCGCAGGCTGTGGAAAACGTCGCCGGTGACGCACTGGCTGTGCACGCGCACCAGCACCGGCTCCGGCGTGGAGACATCGCCTATCACCAGGGCGGCGTGCTCGTCGGGGTCTATTATGCTGCGATAGGCGACCAGGCGAACCTCACCCCAGCGGGTGGGTAGCTTGGTCTCTGCCATTCGGCGCACCAGCCTCTCCCGCTGAATGCGATAGGAGATGAGATTGTTCACGCTGAGGACCTTCAGCCGGTGGCGGGCAGCGAATCGCTTTAGGTCAGGCAGGCGAGCCATGGTGCCATCGGCCTTCATGATCTCGCACAGAACCGCCGCCGGATAGAGGCCGGCCAGGCGGGCCAGGTCGATGGCGGCTTCAGTCTGGCCTGCTCGCACCAGCACGCCACCTTCTCGGGCCCGCAGAGGGAACATGTGGCCCGGCATCACCAGGTCCTCGGGCCTGGTAGCCGGGTCGGTAAGAACACGCACCGTTGCGGCTCGATCGTGGGCCGAGATGCCTGTGCTGACGCCGTCGCGGGCCTCCACGGAAACGGTGAAGGCCGTGCCAAAGCGCGACTTGTTGTCCCCTACCATCATGGGGACACGCAGCTCATCCAGTCGCTCGCCGGTCATGGGGATACAGACAAGGCCGCGGCCGTACTTGGTCATGAAGTTGATGGCCTCGGGCGTCACGAACTGAGCGGCCAGGGTGAGATCGCCCTCGTTCTCCCTGTCCTCATCATCGACAATGATGACAAAGCGCCCCTGTCGGTAATCCTGGATTGCCTCCTCAACAGTTGCCATTACCATGGCCCAATCCCTCGCTTTTCCGGTCGGGTCCCTGCTCACTTGCCTATTCCCTTGTCAAGGCCCGACTCTTTAAGCAGTTGATCCACATACCGGGCTATTATGTCCGATTCTAAGTTTACCGTATCCCCCGGCTTCTTGCGAGTCAGGTTGGTGACCTCCTGCGTGTAGACCACTAAGGACACAGCGAACGAGCTCTCATCGCGGTCTACAACGGTAAGGCTAACGCCGTCTATAGCGATCGGCCCCTTGATGATGACGTAGCGCATGATCTCCGGCGGCGCGGAGTAGCGGGCTATGACCGCATCCTCCTCGGGCGTGAGGGAGAGGAGATTGCCGGTCGCTTCCACCACCCCCCGCACCAGATGGCCGCCCAGCCGGTCGCTGAGAGTGAGGGCCCGCTCCAGGTTCACAAGATCGCCCGGCTCCAGCTCGCCCAGGTTGCTGCGACGATAGGTCTCCGGCATGACGTTGGAGACGAAGTTGTCCTCCTCCATGTGAGCCACCGTCAGGTCTACCCCGTTGATGGAAATGCTGTCGCCCAGGTGCGTCCCCCGCACAACCTTCTTGCAGCCGATGACCAATCGCCCCCGCTCGGCCTCCTTCACCACGCCCGTCTCTTCAACGATGCCGCTGAACATCTATTCACCCCTCTTCGATGGATAGCCCGTGATAAGAACATTGTCTCCCAACCGTTCTACCTCTACCTCCCGCAGGCGCCAGGCCTCGGCCAGCCGATAGGCTCCCCGACCGGCCACCGCCGCCGGCGCCTCGACCGCGCCGATGATCATCGGGGCGATGATCACCTGCACCTTGTCCACCAGTCCCTGATCGAACAGGGAGCCCAGGAGGATGCCCCCTCCCTCGGCCAGCACCGAGAGGACTCCCCGCTCGGCCAGCGCCGTCAGCAGCGGCCTCAAGTCAAGAGAATCGCCGCGCCCGGGCAGCACCAACACCTCCGCCCCCGCCGCCTCCACGGCCTGTCGCCAGGAAGGGTCAAAGCCCTCGCCGGTGGCGATGAGCGCCCGCCCCGGCCCCCGAAGCACACGAGCGCTCGCCGGCGTGCGGCCGCCGCTGTCGACCACCACCCGCAGGGGCTGGTGCTCGCTCTCCTGCCCGCCGGGGCGAGCAGTTAGCTGGGGATCGTCCACCAGGATGGTGTTCACCCCCACCATCATAGCATCCACCATCGTCCGCTGCTCATGAGCCCACCGGAGGCTATCCGGGCCGCTGATCCAACGGGAATCGCCGCTGGCGGCGGCGATACGACCGTCCAGGCTGGCGGCAAACTTGGCGATGACGAACGGCAGCCCGCTGGTGCGATGCTTGACGTAGGCCTCGTTGAGGCGCCGCGCCTCCTCATCGTGCTCGCCCACCTGCACGACGACGCCCGCGGCCTCCAGCTCCTTCTGGCCGCGGCCGCTCACGTTGGGATCAGGGTCAGGGATCGCCATATGCACCTCGACCACGCCGGCGGCGATGATCGCCTCCGTGCAGGGCGGCGTCCGCCCCTGATGGCAGCAGGGCTCCAGGCTGACGTACAGGGTGGAGCCGCGCGCCGCCTCGCCCGCTTGCTCGAGGGCCACCGCCTCCGCGTGAGGCCCTCCCGGCGGCTGAGTGAAGCCCTCGCCGATCACCCGTCCGTCGCGCACCAGGACGGCGCCTACCGCCGGATTGGGGCTGACTCGTCCCAGAGCCTGGCGTGCCAGAGCCAGGGCTCGCTGCATGTAGTCCACGCCGGTCAGTCCGATCTTTGGGGAAAGTCCTGATGGGCCCGGCTGGCAGTGGGGCCTGTCTGCCCCTGATACTTGCTGCCCAGCTCAGGCGAACCGTACAGCCTTTCGGCGGGTGTGCTGAGACGGAGGAAGGATATCTGACAGATGCGCATGCCGGGACGGACGGCGATAGCCATCTTGGCCACGTTGGATAGCTCCAGGGTTAGCTTGCCCGTCCAGCCGGGGTCAACGAAGCCCGCGGTGGCGTGGATAAGCAGGCCCAGGCGCCCCAGCGAACTCTTGCCGTCCACCCGCGCCACGAGGTCGTCGGGAAGGGTTATCGTCTCCAGGGTTGCCGCCAGGACGAACTCCCCCGGCTGAATAATGAACGGCTCGTCCCCCTCCACCTCCACCAACTCAGTGAACCCCTCCATCGGCTGGCCAACGTCCAGATAGGGGCGCGGCAGAATGCCCACCCGAAACACACGGAACACAGACGCCAGCCGCAGGTCAACGCTGGACGGCTGGATGCAGCCGTCCTCCAGGGGGTCAATCACCAGACGACCCCGGCTTATCTCCTCGCGAATGGAGCGATCGCTAAGAACCACCGATAGCTCGCCACCTTTGCCTTCGGTGGCGTCATTCTAGCATTCGCTAAGCCCCAGGAGCAACCGAGGGCTGGGAGCACAGCGGGCACTCCCAGCCCTCGCCGCTCCGTCAACTCATGGCGAAGGTCAGGGTAACGTTGGCGACGATCTGCACCTCCGCCGGCATCGCCGGGTCGTAGGACATGCCCTCATAGCCATAGGGGCCGGCGTAATAAGTATCGAAGGACGGATCGCAGGAGGAGGGCCCGTAGGGGCTATAGATGTACTCGGAGGCGGCCACAACGTCCCCCAGGCCTACCCCCAGGGCCTCCGCCAGGCCGGCACCGTTGTCGCGGCCGTCCTCCACCGCTGCCCGGCGGGCAGCCGCCAGAAGGTCGTCACAATTGTCAACGGTATACATGATGCCCACGTTCTGGAGCATGAGGGTGCCGCTTTCGTTGACGGCATCCGTGCCAGCCTCCACCAGCGGTCCCACGTCATCGGCGGGGTTGTCCACGGTCACCGTGACCCGAGCGCTGCCAGAACCATAAGGGTCGTAGTAGTAGCCGGACGAGTAGATGGTGATCTCGATATCCGAGTCGGAAAAGCCCTCGCCCTTGATGGCATCGATTAGAGGCGTCAGGTCAGCCTCAGTGATGGGCGACGGCGAGACCGGCGTGGGGTATTCATCCGGTGGCATGGCCGGTTCCGTCTGGACCTCCACGTCGCCTCCTGGCACGACCCTGGACTCGGTCGCCGGCAGCGGTGTGGGGTAGACATCCCCTGATTCGCTCACCACGAACTGGACACGGGCAGAATCGGCGGGCGCGGTAGCGCGGCCGTAGCCCTGGACAGTGATGCCCCCCTGGGCCTGCAACTGGGGCGAGACCGAAAGGCTTTCCCCTCCCATGCCGCTTAGCGGGTAGGCCGCAGCGGGAGGATAGGCTGCGCCAGTGTAGGCCGCACGGGCGGCCTCTTCTTTCTCAGCGATGGCCGCCGTATAGGAAGCAGAGTCCGCTGTCGATGCTTGATCGATACCCTCGCTCGTACCCTGGCCGACGGCCGCCGCCAGACCCTTCTCGACTGTCACCCCGGCGCCTGCGCCGTCGCAGGCCACAGCCAGGACGACCAACGCCCCCGCCAACAACGCGAAGGCTGCAAGCGTAAGCCTTGTCCTCATGGACGTCTCCTTTCCCAATGCTCAATCGAACGCATAGATTATGTTGACGTTGACCACTACCTCCAGCTCGCCCGCGCTGATCTCGGTCACCGCCTGTTCATCCGTAATACCGTAAGCCATCCCGCCATAGTAGCGCTGCTGCGAAGGAGAATAGCTCGACTCGGTGATGTAGGTGGGCTTGCCCAGGCTCACTCCGGCCAGAGAAGCCAGCTCTTCGGCCTTCGCCCGGGCGTCGGCCATCGCCTCCTCGCGGGCGTCACTGCGCAGGGCTGTCGTGTCGTCGATGGCGAAGGAGATGTTCTGTACCTGGAGCAGGTCGCCGCCCGCCTCGACGGCGTCATCGATGACCTCTCCCACCTTGTCCACGTCCCGCACCTTCACCTGGAGCATATGGCTCACGCGATAGCCCGTCAGTATCCGCTCGTCGTTGCGGTAGTCGTACTCGGGGTAGATGCTGAAGCTGCTGGTCTGGATGTCCTTCTCCTGGACGCCGTCCCCCTTCAGGGAGTCCAGCAGGTCGCTCATCGCTTCCTGGACCTCGCTGTTGGCCGCCTTGACCGTGGACGCCTTGGCCGAGACGCCCAGGCTCAGCACCACGATGTCGGGGGCGGCCGAAGCTCGCCCCTCGCCGGTCACGCTTATCCCCTGCGGCTCCGAGTTGCTGCTCGCTCCGACGGCCGATGACACGTATGACGCCTCGGATGCCGACGGTTGCGACGACGTCGCAGCCCCCGACTGCTCCGGTGAGGCCGATGAGTCAGAACCGCAGGCCGCGAGCAGAACAAGGGACAAAAGCGCGCCCGCTATCAGTAGGACCCCTATCCCTTTCTTCATGAGGATCGCCTCCTTCATACTAGCCTCGGTCCCCGATGCCTCTGCGGAAATGGGCAAGAACCCAGAGGACCACAAGGATGCCTACGCCGGCGCCCAGGCCGATCTCCAGCCAGCGCACGACGTCCTCCTGCGAGAGGCCACCATCTTCCTCCTCGGCAACGACTGGGGCCTCGTCGGCGTAAGTCTCAGCTTCCCCTTCGACTCCTGCCCCCTCCTCCACCGTCGCCTTATCCTGCGCCTGCTCCCCGAAATCGGAGATGCCCTCGTCCGGGCCGGCCGGCGCCGGTGTCGGACTCTCTGTAATACCAGAAACGTCCCGGCTCCAGGTACCAAAAGGCTCAGGCGTTGCCCCAGACGCCTCATCCGGTGCGGCCGGCGTCTCTGCGGGCGCCGCTCCTATCACCGGTGGCGTCTCCTCAGCCGCCGGCGTCCCCACAGGCACCGCCTCCGGTACTGGCGGCGTCTCCTCGGCCACCGGCGTCTCTGCAGGCACCGCC
>CAZXAF010000041.1:4167-9913 GCA_964638905.1 uncultured Dehalococcoidia bacterium | reverse complement strand
TCCACTCCATAGGCCAGGTTGCCGTAGTAGACCTGGTTGAGGTACAGCTCCAGTACCTCGTCCTTACTCAAGTGGCGAGTGAGACGAATGGCCAGAATGGTCTCCCGCACCTTCCGCCAGGGGCTGTGCGAGGACCGCTCCTCCGGAGAGACGTACAGGTTGCGGGCGAGCTGTTGAGTGATGGTGCTGCCGCCGGCGACGATCTCGCCGGCCTGCAGGTTCTGGGTGAGAGCGCGGGCCATGGCGAAGACGTCGAAGCCCGGGTTGCTGTAGAAGTTGGCGTCCTCCACCGCAATGGTCGCCTCGCGGAGGCTCTCGGGCATCTGGTCGAGAGGTATGTACGTGTGGGTGCCCTCGCGGGCCAGCACCACCTGGTAGAGCAGACGACCGTGGCGGTCGTAGATCCTGGTGCTATCGTCGAGGGTGAAGGGCTGAGCGACCGGCGGCGCTGGCCAGAACACCAGCAGGAGGACGAGCGCAATTAGGGGGCCGTAGGTTATCGCCGCGAAAGCCACAGTTGGGCGCCAGTGGCACCTGAGAAAGCGAAGCAGCCTCGCCAGGCTTTGTCCGGTCAGCGGTCTATAAGCGATCACAGATGGCCTTCTCGCCTAGGCTCTGACCGGAACCCGGCGCGTAAGTCTGCAGAGCGGCGGCTCGCCGCGAACCGCAGACCGAGGGGCTTGGCCGACTGGCCTATGCAAAAAGTTCTTCATCGCTCGGCCCCTCCCTTACATTGACGCAACTAAGGCTGGTCGGTTACAGCTCTCCAGACGTTCCAATCCCTTGTCCTCCCCACTCGATTGCCCTCCGACTCCAGACTATGTCTTGTCGCATGTGCCATGCTTGACGCCCCGCGTGCGATTCCCTTGCGGATGGCTTGCGGTCGTCTGTCCGCACGCCGACACGTGCAGTATAATCGCTGGCGTGAAGGGACGCTCGCTGGCTGTAATCCTCCTGGCCGCCTATTTCCTCCTTGGTCAAGGCGGGGCGATGGCTGAAGACCCCGGCCAAGGGGAGGCCGACTTCGTCGACCAGGTCATCGAATCGCTCACCGCCGAGGAGAAGATCGGTCAACTGGTGATGGTGTCGTTCGGGGGACCGGACGCCCCGGCCGACTCGGACGTAAGCCGGCTGATCGTCGAGGGTAAGGTAGGAGCGGTTTACCTTACCTACTTCCACTGCAACATCATCAACGACGACGGTGGCGACCCCTCCTGGTGCCCGCAAGCGCTGGAGGAACTCGATACCCCCGCTCAGGTGGCTAGCTTGACCAACGAGCTCCAGCAGCGAGCCTATGAATCCTTCCAGGGAGAAGGGCATGACTACCTTCTGCCCTTGCTGATCGCCATCGACCACGAAGGGGATGGGTACCCTATGACCCACCTTCGAAACCGCTTCACGGCCGTACCGAGCCAGATGGCCATCGGCGCCACCTGGGATGAAGCCCTTGCGGAGATGGTGGGCGAGGTGGTAGGCAGCGAACTGGCCGCCGTGGGCGTGAACATGCTGCTGGGCCCCGTGGTGGACGTCATGGCCGAGCCCAAACCATCGCCCCAGGATAGAGGCATCAGAGTTTTCGGCAGTCTTCCCGATTGGGTCGCCAGGATGGGCAAGGCCTACATCCGGGGCGTGCGAGCGGGCAGCCTGCGGCAAGACGCCCCGCGGGTGCTGACCGTCGCCAAGCACTTCCCGGGCCACGGCGCCAGCGACCGCAGTCCGGACCTCCAGATAGGCAAGCAGGGGGCATCCCTGGAGACCCTGTACGAAATCCACCTGCGGCCTTTCGCCGAGCTGGCGGAGGCCGACGCATCGGAAGAGGTCCCGGACGGGATCATGGTATCGCATCTGGCCTACCCTAACATCGCCGGCTGCGAAGCGTCCGCCGGCGAGATCGACCCTGACCCCATCAGCCTCAATCCTTCCTGTATGGACGCCTTCGTCACCTTCCTCGACCAGAAATCGGAGTCCGGCCATGATTTCTCTTCCTGGCGGGATAGCCACGTGACCATCGCCGATTCCCTGGGGGTTCACGCCCTGAGGAACCAGTACGGCTACGTTGGAGACGAGCAGCTTTGCTGGGTGGCGCAGCAGGCGCTCATGGCCGGAAACGACATCCTGCCCCTGGTGGAGTGGCTGGACGCCGACGACATGGCCAGGGGTGGACTGGTGGAATGGGAAAGGCCGCACATCCAGAATACGCTAGACTGCCTGCGCCGGGAGTACGAAGCCAATCCGGACTCGCCCTTCGGCAAGCGGGTCGACGAGGCGCTGAGACGGGTGATCCGCCTGAAGGTCGATCTCTACCCCGAGCTCCTGGAGAGCGACCCCGAGGCCGCCCTCGAAGCCACGATCAAGGTCGATCCCCAGGCCGCAGCCGATGCTATTAGCGATGGCCATCAAGACGATATGAGCAAGGTGGCCAGACAGGCCCTCACTCTCATCTACGCCAAAGGGGGACAGTGGAAAGGCATTCCCAGACTGTGGGAGCAGCACATCCTGTTCGTGGAATGCTGGGACGGCAACTACTGCGCACAAGCGCCGGAGCTGCCCGAAGGCATCCTGGAGCTCACGCTCGGCCAGCGTGCCGCGCGCAAGCCGCCATCGGAGAACCTGCGAACGCGCACCCTGACGGAGCTGCAGACAGGCGCGGAAGAAGTCAGGCAGGACGTGCAATGGGCAGACTGGATCGTCTTCGGCGTGTCGGCCAGCGCGATAAGCTGGGACCTCGGCCTGCCGTGGCGAGAGCTGGCGAGGGCAGTGGCCGGCCTCTATCCCGGTCTGGAAGATGTGCAGAGAAAGTCGAAGGTGATCATCGCCTATGGCCGGCCGTATCTGGCCGACGAGACCACCGTAATGGCAACGGACGCTTTCCTGGCGACATACGGCAAGACAACCCCTGCGGTCGAGGCGTCCATCGAGGGCCTGCTCGGCACGTCGCTGCTCGAAGGGCGGCTGCCGGTGGCCTTTCCAGAGGCGGGACATAGCCGGCCCGATGAGCCAACCGACGTCACAGCCACACCAACGGCCGAGCCCACTGCCACGGTGGCGCCAACGCCCACCGGCACCGTCGCATCACCCTTTGCGCAAACAGAACCCACTTCCGGCGGCGGCTTCCCCTGGCTTGTCGTCGGGCCTTCCGTCGGGGGTGTGCTGGCGGCAGGAGGCGTGGCAGCCCTCGTGCTGTACCAACGAGGACGAAAAGGCCGGCGGCCTGCCGCCAAACCGGCCGCTGAGCCGGAACTGGCGGTCAACCTGACGACCCATCGCGTGTTCGTCAAGGGCAAGGAGATCGTGCCCGCTCTGTCCCGGGAGCAGTACGAGCTACTGGCGCACCTCTACGAGAACGCCGGCAAGCTGTGCACGCGCGAGGAGATAATCCGCCGCGTGTGGCCCGATGCTGAGCTGGCGGGCGTCTCCGAGGAGGCCCTCGACTCCCTCGTCCATCGGCTGCGCGAGCGGCTGCGAGACGCGGGCGCAACCAGCCGGTTGATCGTCACCGTTCGGGGCCACGGTCTGCGGCTGGACCTGTAACGCGACCGCTTGATCTCGCCGTGGCTGTCAGTATAGGCCAACCTGAGGCCCTCTTGCGCCCCGTGCTACAATGGCCCAGAGCCGTCGGAGGGCAGACATGCAAACAACAGCCGCTCGCTATCAGGTGCGCCCCATGGACTTCGGCGACATCTCCCAGGTGATGGAGATCGAGCAGGAGTCGTTCCTCAACAACTGGCCGACGACGGCCTTCAAGCGCGAGCTCCAGAACAATCACCTGGCCCGCTATCTAGTGGCGGTGGAGCGGCGAGAGGAAGTCGAGGAACCATCAGCCCCCCTGACGGAGCACGAACCGAAGACGGCGACCGCGCCGCCGCAGCGCCTGGGGCGCTGGCTGGGCGAGTTCAAGCGGCTGTTCGGCGGCGAGGAAGAGGCAGAGCCCAGCGCTGAGCCCAGCGGCGAGCCCGTCGTGGGATTCGTGGGCGTCTGGCTCGCGACGGGTGAGGCCCACGTTGTGAACATCGCCGTGCGCGAGAGCCACCGCGGCCGCGGCATCGGCGAGCTGCTGCTCATCGCCGCCGTTGCCCTGGCCCTCCTCAACGATCGGGAGGTCGTCACCCTCGAGGTTCGCGCCTCCAACCAGACGGCCCAGGCCCTGTATGAGAAGTACGGCTTCAAGAATGTTGGCGTCCGCCACCGCTATTACTCCGATAACCCCGAAGACGCCGTGATCATGACCACCGAACCCATCCGCTCGCCTTCCTACCAGGCCCTCTTCCATCGCCTCAGACGAGAGCACCGCGAGCGCTGCGGCCACTACGAGCTCGACTTCGACTAGGCAGCCGGATCGGGCGCCGCCGACCTGGGCAGGCGGCTGCCAGCGACAAGGAGCATGCTGGCCACCAAGGGAAGGACGCCCGCCATGGCGAACACAAAGCCGTAGCTGACGAACCCGGCCATCAGGCCAAAGACCAGGGCCCCCCCACCGGACCCCGTGTCCCAGGCAAAGCCGAACGTGGACATGGCCACGCCTCGCTGCTCGCTGTCGGCCCTATCGACCGTCAGGGCCAGAAGGGCGGTATGAGCGGAGGCGAAGCCAAGACCGAAGAGAACCGCCGCCGCCAGCATCATTCCCTGCATGGAAGCAGCGGCCAGGAGGAACATGGCCAGGCCCGCCACGGCCAGGCCCGGCAGGAACACCGCCGCCCGGCCGCGGCGGTCGGCCAGGGCTCCCACCACAGGCCGGAGAGGCACGACCACCAGGCCGTACAGCACGAAGAAGAGTCCGGGGTTGCCCAGCCCTCGATCCTCGGCCATGAGAGGCAGGAAGGCCTGAATCGCGCCGAAGGCGACCGCTATCGTCAGGAACAAGGAAGCAGGGAACAGCGTGCTGCGGCTCACCAGGGCGGCAGCCGAGAATCCCTCCGCCGGCCTCGCCCTGTCCACGCCGCTGCTGACGCGGCTGCTGAGGAGGAAGGCCAGACCAGCGACGGCGGCCGCCGTCAGGAAGTAAGGGGTGAAGCCCCACGTCCTGGCTATCGTCAGCGCCAGCCAGGGGGAATAGACCTGGGGCAGGCTGTTCATCATGGCCAGGTAGCCGAAGGCAACCCCCCGACGGTCGGCGGGCACCATGTCGGCGATCGTGGTGAAGGCGGCGGTGACAAAGAGCACCATGCCCATCCCGTTCGCCATCCGCAGCGGCAGCAGGATGTAGGGGTCATCGCTTAGGCAGTGGGCCGCCAGGCTGAGGGCCATAGCGCCGGTGCCTATCATCATCAATGGCTTGCGGCCATAGCGGTCCGACCACAGACCGGTCAGAGGCCGTATGAGCATGCCGGCAAGGCCCATGCTGCCCACCACCAGGCCGATCTGCCACTTGTGAGCGTCCCCCAGGTAGAGGGGTAGCGTAGTGAAGGTGGAGAAGAAGGTGGCGAAGGAAAGATGGGTGCAGACGAGAACGATCGTGAAGGTAGCCGTCCACAGAGGCTCACCCCGCCCGGCAGGCGGCGACCCGCCCGGCGTTCCTGTGTCTTGGCCCATTCGTCCCCGCCACATAGTCCCGAGTCTAGAACGGCAACGGCGGTGAATCAACAGCGAACTGCGGCTCGTCCCACCGCCGGACTAGCCCTGCCACTCGTGGCTGGCTATAATGCTTGGCGTAGGTATCCAGTTCCATGTCAGCCACCGAGAGGATCCGCCGCCAGCTAGAGCGCCTGGCCCACCTGCGGGGATTGGGCCCCGTCTCCAGCGACCACGC
>CAZXAF010000041.1:0-4067 GCA_964638905.1 uncultured Dehalococcoidia bacterium | reverse complement strand
CGCGCCGCCAAGGCCACTATCTCCGCCGCCGCCGTGTGGGAGAGGTAACCGGTATCGATCACCAAGTCATAGAGGCTGGGATCGCCCATGTCCACTTTGAAGAACTTGCGGTAGAAAGCCGCGCGGCCGCTGTCGAGATCGTGAACCTTTTTGCTGGCTTCCTCCAGGGTTAGCTTGTCGCGCTCGGCGACCCACCGGATGCGCGGTTCCAGGGGGGCCTGCATCAGCACGTGGAGAGCGGTGGGCAGCTCCTTGAGGATCATCTGACCGCCGCGACCCAGGATCACGATGTCGCCCCTTTGGCCCAGCTCGCTGATGATGGAGCCTACCGTCTCTATGTACAGGGCATCGTCCAGCTCCTGGGCGGAGCTGTCGACCTTGGCGCCCACCTCGCCGTAGGAGCGGGCCAGGATCACCTCCAGGCCACGAACACCCACCATCGGGTCTCCGAGGCCAGCCATCGCCGAGCGCTCCAGGAAGGTGCGCAACATGCCCGCCAGCCTCTCCCTGAAGCCCGCACAACGCTCGTCCCGCTCGGCCAGGGCTTCAGCGCTGACGCCCAGGCGGCGGGCGGCATCTACCAAGATCTGCTGGTCCACGTAGTCAATGCCCAGTATCTTGGCCGCTAGCGGACCCACCTCACGGGCACCACTGCCCGTCGTCCCGGATATGGTCACTACGGGCATAGCAGATCACTCCCCTGCAATTACAGTATACTATGACGCCAGCCGAGGATGGCTGTCAAAGCGCGGTCCCGAATTGTCCCCACCGAGCGCTGGCGATAGAATCTAGGCGGCCGACGGCTGCTCTGGCCAGGGCAGCAAGGAATAGCCTATGAATGTTATCAGGCAGGCGATTCGCCGACGGGGCCTCTGGCTCCGGCTGGCGTTCGTCTCCCTATTCCTGGGGCTGCTCGCCTGGCGGGTCAACCTCGGCGAGGCCCTGCAAACATTCGCCGATGTAAACTACGCTTGGGTCGCGGCCGCCCTGCTGATCTTCACCCTGTCGAAGCTGATCCA
Source organism: uncultured Dehalococcoidia bacterium (assembly GCA_964638905.1). Lineage (GTDB taxonomy): Bacteria > Chloroflexota > Dehalococcoidia > SM23-28-2 > SM23-28-2 > SM23-28-2. Next base: position 3,048 of record CAZXAF010000041.1, on the reverse strand, counting down.
CACGCTACGCTGGCGCATCTTCCTCGGTCGCATCCCTGGCCTGCCCCTGTCCGGCCTCTTCGGTACGTTCCTCATCTCCAACATGATCAACAACCTGATGCCGGTCCGAGCGGGAGACCTCGTCCGGATCCAGGTGCCTGCCCAGAGGTACAACATCCCGCGCGCGGAGCTCACGGCCACCGTCATAGTGGTGGAAACGCTGCTGGACGCGGCTACCTTCATCCCTCTGCTTGTGATCGGCCTGTCGCTGCAGGATGAGCCGGTCATGCGCGCCGGCGTCCTCTGGGCTTTCGGCGCACTGGTAGGGATCGGGCTGCTGGCGGCCGTCCTGGCAGCGCGCGTGAAGCTGCCGGCCGACTTCTGGCAGGCCAGGTGGGCCAGACGACTGCCCCGCCGGCTGCGAGAGCAGGCAGCCACGCTCATCCCTCCCTTTGTTGACGGGCTGGCCGCCCTGCGCGATGTTCGGCTGGCGGCCCAGGCCATACTGATCTCATTCCCCGCCTGGCTCATCGAGGTGGTGGTCTTCTGGCTCTTTGGCCAGGCCTTTGGCCTCGACCTGCCGTTCAGCGCCTACCTGGTGATCATGATTGGGGCCAACCTGGTTGTCTCGTTGCCTCTCACCCCCACCAGCATCGGCGTGTACGAAGTCACCCTCCAGGAGGTCGTTGCCCTCTTCGGCGTCGATCGGACCCTGGCGGCGGGCTATGCCATCGGGACGCACGTCTTCATTTCGATCTGGATCGGCCTGACCGGCCTGCTGGCCATCTGGATGCTAAAGCTTCGATTCGAGGACGTCTTCTACCTGCGACGGGATACCCCACAGCGGCCCGCGCTATAATGAGACCGGTGAAGGGCATGGGCAAGCCAATTCGAGGACGGCGCGAGGCCTACCGCCTGCGCATCCCCCTCATCCTCAAGTTCATCTGGGCAGTGCTTCGCGGCCGGACTCGCGTCCTGGCAGCGGACGTGGAAGCGACCCTCATGGCCGCCCGGCCCAAACCCCAGGCTCGCAACGTCCAGCAGATCCCGGCCGAAGGCTCCTTCGTTCTGGTGGCCAATCACTACGAGCGGCCGGGCCTGAAAGTATTCTGGAGCGGCATGCTGGCCTCTCATGCCGTGGCCCAACGGCGGACGAGCCAGAAATCGCTGCGCTGGCTGATGACCAGCGAATGGTACGACTTTCGCCTGGGCCCGCTCCCCGTGCCCGTTTGGACGACCCGCTGGCTGTTTCGGCGCATCGCCCAGGTGTACGGACTGGTGATCGTCCCTCGCGCCGCCGAACGGGGCGTGGGCCGAGCGGCCGCCATGCGCTCGATTCTGAACGTGGTGCGCAACAGGGAAGAGGCCATCGGCCTGTACCCCGAGGCGACAGGCACCGGGCAGCTAATCGAGCCCATGCCGGGGGTGGGCTTGTTCCTCCTCTCCCTGAGCGAGCGGGGCATACCTATACTCCCCGTCGGCATCTTCGAGGAAGAAGGGAGGCTCATCGCATCCTTTGGCCCCCCCTTATCCATCCAGGTAGCGCGCGGCGTGGAGAAGGGGGAGCGCGACCGCCTGGCCAGCCAGCAGGTGATGGTGGCCATCGGCCGCCAGCTACCGCGCGAGCTTTGGGGCGCCTATGCGTCGGCCATCGAGGAAGCGCTGGCCCAGGGGCCAGCCAGCCGCTAGGCCCGCCGCATGGGGTGCCCCCTGAAGCCAGAGAGGGAACGTGGCTAACGAGACCCGGGAACTGCCGCTGTTCAACAGGTTGGTCTATGCCTCCGGCAGCTTCGGGGGCAACGTCATCGCCCGCTCCAAGGACCTCTGGCTCATCTACTTCTACGCCCCTCCCGCCGACGCCGACATCGAGAAGCGGCTGAACATCCTGGTCCTGGGCGCTCTGTTCACCGTCGCCCGCATCATCGAGGCCCTGGACGACCCGATTATCGGCTGGTGGAGCGACCGCACGCGCTCCCGCTGGGGACGGCGTATCCCCTTCGTGCTGCTGGCCACCCCCTTCTACGCCGTGTTCTTCGTCCTCCTCTGGACGCCCCCCGTCGCCGGCGAGAGCATAGCCAACGCCCTCTACTTCTTCCTCATGCTGGAGGCCTTCCACCTGTTCAGCACCTTATCCGGCGGCCCCTTCGAATCGCTCCTGCCGGAGATCGCCGTGACCTCCAAGGGTCGGGTGAGCATAGTGACCTGGCAGGTGTTCTTTGGCACGCTGGGCGCGGCCATCGCCCTGGTGGGCAGCGGGATCATACGAGACGCCTTCGGCTTCCAGGCGATGGCCATCAGCATGGCCGTGATGGGCATGGCCTCCCGCTACATCGCCCTGTCCGGCGCCTGGCGACACGTGCGCCTGGACGTGGAGCCCGCCCAGGTGAACCCCCTCGCGGCCATTCGCTCCACCTTCACCAACAACCAGTTCCTGTTCTTCCTGCCCACATTCATCCTGTTCAACATGTCCATATCGATGATGACCGCCGCCCTCCCCTTCTGGTCGGGCGCCATCTTCCTGGGCGATCTCCCCAGCGACATCGCCAAAGTGGAGACGGGCAGCCCGGCCACCCTCCAACTGTTCGGGCTGGAGTTCGGCGTGGCAGAGGGCACCATCGTCGCCCTGCTGACGGCGGCGGCGATCATCGTTGTCCTGCTCTGCCTTCCCCTCATCTACCGGATGTCCCTGCGACGGGGCAAGGCCTGGGTCTACTCGGCGGCCATGCTCACAGGAGGAGTCTACCTGCCGTTCATCGCCTTCATGGGCTTCCTGCCGGGCATCGACAAGCTGCTCCAGGCGGTCTTCTTTGTCGCCCTCATGGGGCTGCCGATGGCGGCCGTCTACACCTTCCCCAACGCCATCATGGCCGACATCATCGACTACGACGAGCTGAAAACGGGCATGCGACGGGAGGCCATCTACTACGGCACCCAGGCCACCCTGGAGAAGTGGGCCTCGGCTCTGTTCCCCCTCATTCTGGCCTCTCTGCTCGTACTGGGGAGCACGGCCGACAACCCCCTGGGGGTGCGCTTGATAGGGCCGGTGGCCGGCCTGTCGGCCCTGCTGGG
>CAZXAF010000040.1:0-10012 GCA_964638905.1 uncultured Dehalococcoidia bacterium | reverse complement strand
GAGGATCCTGTGATATCGTAAGCGGCGTAGGCGATGAGGCCGGCACCCACCAGGGCGACGACCACCACGCCTAACACCAACAGCTTTTTCATCTTCCCTTACCTCCTATGGTCTGAATCTCGCTTGCCTCTGGCCGTTGCCCCGACTCGGTCGGGGTCGGCCCTGTCGTAGCGTTTGCCCGTGGCCTCACCCCCTCTCTGCGGGAGGGAGCGGGGGATAGCGTAAGGGAGAAAACTGGGGATTTCTTGGCAAGCGACTTGCGGCGCGAGCCCATCCTGAGTTATGATCAGAAATGGCATGGAGGTGTGGTGACTCGCGCTTCCTATTGCTAGGCTCCGGCGGTTCCGGCCGTCCGGAGCCATTTTTCTTCCCCTGTCCTATCGTCTATACGCTAGCCCCGGCTGCCTCCTATACAACAGCAATCGGCAACAGACCGTTGCCGATTCCACCGCTCCTTCGAGGCCGGGAAGTGTGCCCCCGGCAGCTCACTACCTCACCTCGGTCTAACGGCCATGATATTATTGGATCGTTTCTTTTCGCGACCAAGTTATACAACTATTGACGTAACGTTGTCAAGGGGTTTGCCGAAAATAATCCTAGCTATTGGGATGCCTATGGCCCTGGCCACGCGTTCACCCCAGCGTTTATACTTAGGCCTGCCTACTGGCAGACCCCTGACCGAGTAGGGAGGACGACATGCCCGACTTTGCCAATATCATTTATGAGAAGAAGGGGCGGATTGCCTACGTGACCATCAATCGCCCCGAGCGGATGAACGCCGTTGCCCCCGCCACCAGCCGCGAGCTGCGCCAGGCCTTCAGCGCCTTCCGCGATGACGACGAGCTGTGGGTGGCCATCCTCACCGGCGCGGGCGAGAAGGCATTCTCCGCAGGGGCCGACCTGGTGGCCATGGCCCAGGCCCTCGCTAGCGGCGACTCTGGCCTGATGGACGTGCCCTTCGGCGGCATCACCAGGGACTTCGAGATCTGGAAGCCGATGATCGCTGCTATCAACGGCTACTGCCTGGCCGGCGGCCTGGAGCTGGCCCTCCGCTGCGACATCCGGCTGGCCGCCGAGCATGCCACCTTCGGCCTGCCGGAGCCGACGCGGGCGATCATCCCCGGCGCCGGCGGCACCCAGCGGTTGCCGAGGGCCATCCCTCTGGCCTTCGCCATGGAGATCCTTCTCACCGGCGGCCGCATCGATGCCCAGACCGCCCTCCGCTGGGGCCTGGTGAGCCGCGTGCTGCCCCCGGCCGAGCTAATGCCCAAGGCCGAGGAGATCGCCAATGCCATCTGTGAGTGCGGGCCGCTGGCCGTGCGGGCAATCAAGCAGGCGGTCTATCAGGGCCTGGACATGACCCTGGAGGAAGGGCTGGCCCTGGAGACTAAGCTCCAGATGGAGGTCTTCAGCACGGAGGACGCCCACGAGGGCCCCCTGGCTTTCAGCCAGAAGCGAAAGCCTCAGTACAAGGGGCGATAGGCGAAGTTGACACAGTCTTTCGTCTCTGATAGCATCGTTAACAGAATCGAGTAGATCCTCTTATCCAGAGAGGTGGAGGGAACGGCCCTGCGAAGCCCGGCAACCGGCCCCGAGATTCGGGGTAACGGTGCCAACGCCGGTCCCCTCCTGAAGGGGGGGCACGATAAGAGGTAGGCCAGATCATACACGCAAAGCCTCTTCGAATTGGGCCGAAGAGGTTTTCGATTTGTTGATGAGCACTCTACAGCCTTGGCCAGCGAGGACAATGGCGATGTCCCGCCCCGACGAGGTCGGGGCAATGGGAGAGGGCATCAGGCTGCCATGAACAGGCAGCGGCCAAGCAAGGGGGGATCGCCAAAATGTCTTACGCTAGACATCTACGCTGTAGAGAATGCGGACGTTGTTATCCGCTAAGCCCTATCCACGTCTGCGAGTTCTGCTTCGGCCCCCTCGAGATAGACTACGACTATCAGGCCCTGGGCCGGCACATCAGCCGCCAACGCATCGAAAAGGGGCCTCTTACCGTCTGGCGCTACAGTGACTTCCTGCCCTGCGATCGACAGCAGGCGGTGGACATCGGCGCTGGCTTCACGCCCCTTCTGAGGGCTCAGAACCTGGGCGAGGCCCTGGGCCTGCGCCGGCTCTACATCAAGAACGATTGCGCCAATCCCACCTGGTCGTTCAAGGATCGGGTGGTGACGGTGGCGGCCACCAAGGCCCTTGAATTCGGCTTCGATACCATGGCCTGTGCCTCCACCGGCAATCTGGCAAACGCGGTGGCCGCCCACGCTGCTAGAGGTGGGTTGAAAGCCCTGGTCTTTGTTCCTGCCGACCTGGAGCAGGGGAAGATCGTCGGCTCGGCCATCTACGGCCCCACTCTCGTGGCGGTAAAGGGCAGCTACGACGATGCCAATCGTCTGTGCAGCGAGCTGGTCGAGAAGTACTCCTGGGCCTTCGTCAACATCAACATCCGCCCCTACTACGCCGAGGGGAGCAAGACGTTGGCCTATGAGGTGCTGGAGCAGCTCGGCTGGCGGGCTCCCGATCACTGCATCGTCCCCATGGCCAGCGGCTCTTTGCTCACCAAGGTCTGGAGGGGGCTCAAGGAGATGGCCTGGCTGGGCCTGGTGGACTGGGCTCACACCCGCATGTCGGGGGCGCAGGCGAGGGGCTGTTCGCCGATCGTCGAGGCCTGGGAGCGTCAGAGCTTCAACATCCGGCCGGTGCGCCCCAATACGATCGCCAAGTCGCTGGCCATCGGTAACCCCGCCGACGGCTACTATGCCCTGAAGGTGCTGGCCGACTCGGGCGGATTCGCTGTGGCCGTGAGCGACGACGAGGTGGTGGAGGGGATTATGCTCCTGGCTGAGGCCGAAGGCATCTTCACCGAGACGGCCGGCGGCGTGGTTATCGCCGGCCTGAAGCGGCTGGCGGCCGAGGGTCGCATTCGGCCCGACGAGCTGGTGGTGGCCTTCATCACCGGCTCCGGTCTCAAGACCCAGGAGGCGGTGCTGGACAGGCTGGCGCCTCGTCTGGTGATCGAGCCGCACCTGGCTTCCTTCGAAGAGGCAATGGCTGAGCACAGAGAGGCCGTGGCTGCCGGTCGGCAGAATAGTCGAGGAGAGGGTCATGGCTAAGCAAAGGGTAAAGTTCACCTTTCCCACAGAGTTGATCAAGGAGCCCGTTATCTGGAAGCTATGCAAGCAGTTCGACGTGGTCACTAACATCCGCCGCGCCGATGTAACCGAGGATCGGGGCTGGGTCGTCCTGGAGCTGGAGGGGGAGATAGAGGAGATCGAGCGGGGCGTCCAGTGGGTGATCGACCAGGGAGTGCGCGTGGACCCGGTGGCAGGGGACATTGTGGAGGGGTAGGAGGAGGAAGTGAGCGTTAACGTTAGAATACCAACGGCGCTGCGGAGGATCACCGCTGACCAGGACAGCGTCTCCGCCGACGGTGGGAGCCTCTCGGAGTGCATCAACGCTCTGGAGGCCTCTTACCCGGGCCTCAAGGAGCGCCTGTGCGATGAGTCGGGGGAGATCCGGCGGTTTGTGAACGTCTACGTCAACGGCGAGGACGTTCGCTTCCTCCAGGGCCTGGCCACTCCCCTCAAGGACGGCGACGAGGTGAGCATCGTGCCGGCGGTGGCCGGCGGCGGATGGGCGTAGGAGCTTTCGGCGGGAGGAAGGGATGGCCGTAACCGTCTATATACCGGCACCGTTTCGGAGGCTCACGAACAGCCGCAGCTACGTGGAGGGTCATGGCCAGACGGTGGCCGAGCTCCTGGACGACCTGAAGGCTCGCTACCCTGCCCTGGGCGACATGCTCCAGGGCGAAGGGGGTGAACTGCCCGCCCACATCAACCTCTACGTGAACAATCAGGAGATAGGTAGCCTTCAGGGGAAAGCGACCCCTTTGAAGGACGGCGATGAGGTGGCCGTGATCCCGGCCATCGCTGGCGGACAGGGCCTCACTTCGGAGCAGACGGAGCGCTACTCGCGCCAGATCATGATCCCCGATGTGGGGGTTGCCGGTCAGCGCAAGCTGCTGGATGCCAGGGTGCTCGTGGTGGGGGCCGGCGGTCTGGGTTCGCCGGCGGCGGTCTACCTGGCGGCCGCTGGTGTGGGTACCCTGGGCATCGTCGACAGCGACGAGCTGGAGCTCTCCAACCTCCAGCGGCAGATCCTCCACCACACTCCTGACGTGGGGCGGCCGAAGGTTGAGTCGGCTCAGGAAACGATTGCCCGCTACAATCCCGATGTGCGGGTCATCCCTCATAAAGAGCGCCTAACCGCGGCCAACGCCTTGGCGATCGTCGGCCAGTACGATGTGGTGGTGGGTGCGGTGGACAACTTCGACACTCGCTACCTGCTGAACGACGCTTCCTACCTAAAGGGCAAGCCCTACATAGACGGCGGCGTGTTCCTGTTCGAGGGGCAGGTGACGGTGTTCATTCCCGGCAAGGGATGCTACCGCTGCCTTTTCCCGGTGCCGCCGCCGGTGGAGGTGGTGCCCAAGCCCTCGCAGGTTGGCCTTCTGGGGACGCTGCCGGGAGTCATCGGCGTCATCGAGGCGTTCGAGGCTTTGAAGCTCATTCTGGGCCTGGGCGAATCGCTGGCCGGCCGGCTGCTCATCTTCGATGCCCTGCCCATGGAGTTCCGCCAGGTGAGGACTCGCCGCGACCCCCAGTGCCCGCTCTGCGGCGACGCTCCCACCATCCGCCAGCTTGGCGACTATGAAGCTTTTTCCAGTTCGCCTCTGGCCGGGCGTGACAAGGGTTAGGAGGTGAGGATACCGCTATCCGCGAGCGATTGATGGGCGGTAACCTCATAGGGGCATGCGCTACTCCAACATCCTGGAATCTATCGGCAACACGCCTCTGGTAGAGCTGAGGAACCTTAGCCCCAATCCGCGGGTGCGCATCTTCGCCAAGCTGGAGGGGCAGAACCCCGGCGGCAGCCTCAAGGACCGCATCGCTCACTACATGATCAGAGCGGCGGAAGAGAGCGGCGAACTGACGCCCGATCGGATCATCCTGGAGGCCACCAGCGGCAACACAGGCATCGGTCTGGCGATGATCGGCATCATCAAGGGATACAAGGTCAAGGTGGTGATGCCGGATAACCTCAGCCAGGAGAGGACGCAGCTTCTGCAGGCCTTCGGGGCGGACATCGTCTACTCGGATGGCGCCCGCGGCACCAACGGGGCCATCGAGATGGCTTTGGGGATGGTGGACGAAGACCAGCGCTACTACATGCCCTTCCAGTACGGCAACGAGAACAACCCCCGTGCCCACTATGAGAACACGGGCCCCGAGATCCTGCGCGACCTGCCCGACCTGAGCGTGTTCGTGGCCGGCCTGGGGACGGGTGGTACCCTTACGGGGGTAGGCCGACGCCTCAAAGAGCACAATCCCAGCATCAAAGTCATTGCCACGCTGCCGCCGCTGGGCGATCTGGTGCAGGGCCTGCGCAGCCTGGAGGAAGGGTTCGTGCCGCCGGTGCTGGACGAGTCGCTGCTCGATGACCGGCTGGTGGTCGATTCGCGCACCGCCTTCGCCGCGGTCAAGGAGCTGCTCCACAAGGAGGGCATATTCGCCGGCGTCTCCTCCGGGGCCGTCCTGTACACCGCGCAGCGGGTCGCCGAGCAGATGGACGAGGGGAAGATCGTCGCCCTTCTGGCCGACGGCGGCTGGAAGTACCTCTCCATGCCTCCAGACCAGGGGCTGTGAAGGCTGGGGGTATGGAGGGTGAGATGCGGTGGCGATGTTGACCATCGAGAAGCGCTACATCGATGAGATGATCGCCCACGCCCGCCAGGAGGCGCCCCTCGAGTGCTGCGGCGTCCTCGGCGGCAGAGACGGGCGCGTCCTCAAGCTCTACCGGGCCACCAACGCCGAGCGCAGCCGCTATCGCTACAACATCGACTCGCAGGAGCTGTTCCGCATCAATCGAGAGTGCGAGGAAAACGGCTGGCAATTCCTGGGCATCTACCACTCCCATCCCGAAAGCGAGGCCTATCCTTCTCCCACCGATGTTGGCCTGGCGTTCTGGCCGGAATCGCTGTACTTTATCGTGTCGTTGAGGGATGCAGGCAATCCGGAGGTGCGCGCCTTCCGCATCCGCGACGGCGAAGTCGCAGAGGAACAGATAGAGATCGTTTAGCATCACTGGGAGGCAGCGTAGTGGCAACACTAGCTTCCATCACCATCCGCGATCGCCAGTTCGTCTGGGGCAGCCGCACCTACGTCATGGGGGTGATCAACGTCAGCCCGGACTCCTTCTCAGGCGACGGCATCGGCCGAGATGTGGACGCCGCAGTGGCGCAGGGCCGCCGTTTCGAGGAAGAGGGCGCGGACATCCTCGACGTGGGGGGAGAATCCACCCGCCCGGGCTTTGAGCCCGTATCCGTGGCCGAGGAGATGGAGCTGGTTGTGCCGGTCATCCGCCGCCTGGTGCGGGAAACGAGCCTGCCCATCAGCATCGACACCTACAAGGTGGAGGTCGCCGAAAGGGCGATCAAGGAAGTCGGCGCGCACATGATCAACGACATCTGGGGCTTCCGCCAGGACGGGGAGAAGATGGCCCTGCTTGCGGCAGAGACAGGCCTGCCAGCCGTCATCATGCACAACCAGCGCGGTCGCCCCTTCCACGACGTCATCGGCGATCTCCTGGCGGGATTCAGGGAGAGCCTCCGCATCGCCCGCCAGGCCGGCGTCCGCGAGGAGCGCCTGATCATCGACCCCGGCTTCGGCTTCGGCTGGGACGAGCAGCAGAACCTGGAGATGCTCCGCCGCTTGGGCGAGCTGCGCGTCCTCGGCCGGCCCATCCTTATCGGCACCTCCCGCAAGTCCACCATCGGCAAGGTCCTTGGGCTGCCGGAGCACGAGCGGCTGGAGGGCACGGCCGCCACCGTCGCCATCGCCATCGCCAACGGCGCCGACATCGTGCGGGTGCACGACGTGAAGGCAATGATCCGCGTGGTGCGGATGACCGACGCCATCGTGCGTGGAAGCGCGTAAGGGAAGGTAGGCGTGGCCGAGGAGTCAGAGCGGGAGCCTGCGGAGAAGGCGGGCCGGAGATGGCCCGGGAGCCCCTGGAGTCAGAACGTCGGGGGCAGCGTGGAGGAAATGCGGCCGGGCTATTCCCGGCTGTCGCTGGTTGTCGAGCCTCGCCACACCAATTCCCGGGGCTCGGTGCACGGAGGCGTCATCACTTCCCTGATGGATGCGGCCATGGGCATCGCCCTTCGTGCCTCCCATGAACCGGGCGATCCCGACCTGATGGGCCAGACCACCATAGAGATGAACGTTAGCTTCTTGAAACCGGCCCCCCTGGGCGAGCGGGTGGTAGCGGAAGCCCGCCTTTTGAACAAGGGGCGCAACATCGCCGTGGGCGATGTAGAAGTGAGGCAGCAGTCTGGCGATCTAGTGGCCAAGGGGCGCCTCACCTACTTCATTCTGCGCAGGGCGCGATAGCGTGTCGTCGCTGGTTGCCTCTGTCTACCTGGGGCTGGGAGTCAACGTGGGCGACCGCCTGGGCAACCTGCGGACGGCGCTCGCGCGGTTGCAGGCGCTGGCTCGCCTGGAGGACGTGTCCCCTCTCTATGAGACGGAGCCGCAGGGGGTGAGTGACCAGCCTCCCTTCTTGAATGCCGTCTGCCGCATCACGACCGGCCTGGAGCCGGAGGGATTGCTGCGGTTCCTCAAGAACCTGGAGCGGGAGATCGGCCGCCGACCGGGCGGGCAAAGGTGGGGGCCGCGACCCATCGATCTGGACATCCTTCTGTATGGTGAGCGGGTGGTGGATACTCCCGAGCTGCAGATACCCCATCCACGGCTGCCGGAAAGGGCCTTCGTTCTGGTGCCGCTGTGCGCTCTGGCACCCGAGCTACGTCATCCGCTGCTGGGGAAGACGATGAAAGAGCTCTTGGCCTCTGTGGGGAAGAAGGGAGTAAAGGAGATAGCTACCAGGGCCTGGGGGTCAGGCGAGGGAGACGAGCAGACAGCGGGGGCCGATGCTTAGGGGATAACGTCCTCCTCCATCTCCTCTTCCAATTCGCCCTCGGTGGTGAGCATCGTCCAGCCGATCCAGAAGGCGAGAGCGGAGACGGCAGCGAGAGCGGCCATAACCGGTAGAGCCACCGCCATGTAGCTACGCCTGGCGGCGGCCCAGAGGAAGAGCAGCATCTGGAGGACAGCAGCGGCCATGATCAGGGCGCCCGTTTGCTGTGATCGTTCCATTTCTTTGGCACCTCCCAACGTCACATCCAGCAGGTCACAACCTCGCGCTATTCCCGCGACTCCGGTGGGAGAAGATTGGGGATGGAGTCGACGATTGGATAGCGCTGGGAGCATTTGGGACAGAAGAGAGAGCCGCTGACAACCTCTTCTCCCCTCTCCTTTTTCACCGTGAGCTCGAGCGGGCCCTTGCAAAGGGGGCAGGCCAGGATCTCCATCAGTTCTTTCCGCATAAGCGTGCTCCAATCGCTTCTGGACAGCGGCCATTGTAATCTCCTGCCGCTGAGGATGTCAACGAAGATGGGCACTTCAGGCATGCAATCCTCGGCGCAGTCTGCAACCCTTGCCTTGCGGGCGACAGGATTGACCGGCATTCTAGATTGGGCTAGACTTAGGGCGGAAAAAAGGTAAGCTTCCCATTTGGAAGCGTTGCCTTACATGTGTGTGACGGAGGCTGACGGGAAGTGGCTAATCAGGTGGGCAAGCGTTACCAGTGCACCAAGTGCGGCGCGGAGATGATCGTCACCAAGGGCGGTGATGGAGACCTCTCCTGCTGTGGCCAGCCCATGCAACTGAAGCAATAGGGGGAAGGGGAGCATGGCCAACCAACTGGGTAAGCGATTTCAGTGCGAGGTCTGCGGCACCGAGGTCCTGTGCATCAAGCCAAGCAATGGCGAGGTGCATTGCTGCGGCGCCCCCATGAAGCAGCTCCAGCCGAAGGTTCTGCCATCGGCTGACTAGCGGGCACGTTCCAGAAAAGCGACGGCCGCTGGGGATGTTCCCAGCGGCCTTATTTTGTCCGTTTGGGGACGTACGGGCCTGCTTGTCCTATTGCCTTTTCGGTCCCCGCTTGCTCTTGGGGAGCCTGGTTGCTTCCTCTCCGGCGGGGAAGAGGCTCTCTCCCGCGGGTGCGATGTCTCCCAGCGTGCTGGGCGTTATCTCCCCTGTCTCCTCGTACCGGCGAAGGAACTCTTCGCTCACGAAGAACATTCATATGCAGAAGCCATCGCGGGCGATGTCCTCGTGATGTCGTTCGCAGGGGCAGATCTTCTTGCGATCCTCCACGGGATCGCCGCTCAGGGGCATTCAAGGGCAATAGAGACGGCCGTGGTTCACCAGGTTCTTGGCCAGCCCGTGCTGGATGTTCTCCACGATTTCCCCGAGGGGGAAGAAGCGGTAGGGCCCCCGTTCCACGTAGCGCTCGGACATGCGCCTGGCCCGCGCCAGCGCCTCCTCGAAGCTGATTTCCTTTTCCGCCATGCTCTTCCTCCCGAACTAGCCTAATCGAGTTTACTCTGGCCTTGTTCGGTAGGCAAACGTCTTCAGTGATGCTAAGATGCTGTAGCTAACGCAACCAGGGAGGTCGAGGCCGATGATAAACAAGATCGTAGGCAGCTTTGATGAGGCCGTGGCCGACATGGTCGATGGGTCCACGCTGCTCGTCGGAGGCTTCGCCGGCGCGGGTGAGTGCCCCAGCTACCTGATCGGCGCCGTAGCCCGAAAGGGGGTCAAAGACCTGACCTTCGTCGGCAATGTCGGCGGTTGGGGGCCGAACCTGATGGAGGTCGTACGCGAGCGTATGGCTGTCATCCTGACGATCCCCGAGGACTTCTACGACCCCGGCCTGCTCGTGGGCAGGGGCCAGGTGAAGAAAGGCATCGTCACCTATCCTGCCGCCCCCGGCCGCTTCTACACCCCCATGGAGTGGGGGATCATGCAGGGGGAGATCGAACTGGAGCTGATGGGCCAGGGGACGCTGTGCGAGAGGATACGGGCGGGCAAGGGAGGCATCG
>CAZXAF010000039.1:0-10219 GCA_964638905.1 uncultured Dehalococcoidia bacterium | reverse complement strand
GTGCTGGGTCGCTATGAGCTGGAGGCCGTTGGTGCGGGCACCAGCGTTCTGACCCTCACGCATGTGGTTTTCGCCGATAGTCTGAGTGCGGTACTTGGCATCGGCATCCCTGTCGAGGAGATCCACGACGGCAACTGGACGCCCATGTACGGGATCATAGGGGTGGACGCCGACATGGACGGCGACGGCGCCAACGATTGCGAGGACCCTGACACCGATGGTGATGGCTTCCTCAACTTCAGGGAGGAGGACAGGGGGTCCAACCCGCTGGACGCCGACAGCACGCCCGAGGAATGCGACGGTCTGGACAACGACGGCGACACGCTGGTGGACGATGGGTGGCGGGACGCTGACCGGGATGGGCTCGCCGATTGCCTTGACCCCGACATGGACACGGACGGCGACGGTATCGCTAACCCTGACGACCCGGACGATGACAACGACGGCTTCACGGACGAGCAGGAGATCTTTATGGGCCTGTCGTCGCTGGATGCTTGTGGTTTTGTTGACGCCTGGGCGCCGGACATAGACAACAACGGCAAGGCCAACATCCTGGACGCCCTGATGTTCAAGCCGATGATAAGCAGCAAGCTGGGGGTGGACGTGAACTACGACCGGCGCTACGACCTAAACGCGGACGGGAAAGTGAACATTCTGGACGTGCTGCTGTACAAGCAGTTCATCAATACATCCTGCGCGGACCTGTAGGAGGGCAAGGCACCCCTATTCTACCGTCAGCGGCCGACAAGCGGGGCTCGCTCTCGCTGGCTGAGGGCTGGCCGAACGTACATGCCCGTGTTCGTTCAGTGGTGAAAACGCTTCGGGTATCTTCCTCCTGCCGCCAAGCGGAAGTGTAACAATAGCGGGCGGCACTGAGTCTCTTCATAGAGAGGCGGGCGCGGTTTGCCCGTATGTCGGCTATGTGTTGCCTTCTTCTGAGCATAGGCAGGGGGTTATGAGAATACTAGCGGTAGATGATGAACCCGAGGTTATCGATGTAGTACGGCTTTGCTTCAATCTTCGCTGGCCGGATGCGGAGGTGATCGCCGCTGGCACCGGCCAGGAGGCGCTGACCGCTATTGAATCGCAAGGGCCTGACCTCGTGCTCCTGGATATCATGCTGCCGGACATGGACGGGTTCGAGGTCTGCGAAGAGGTGCGCCGCTTCTCGGACGTTCCCATCATCATGCTCACCGCTCGTGATGCGGAGGTGGAGAGGGTGCGTGGGCTGGAGATGGGGGCCGATGATTACATCACCAAGCCGTTCAGCCACCTGGAGCTGCTGGCGCGGTCGCGGGCGGTTCTGCGTCGCTATCAGAGCCAGCCGTCCGCCGCCGGCGAGACATTCGAGACAGGTAACTTCCAGATCGACTACGGCAGTCGGAGGGTGACGGTAGGGGACGCGCAGGTAAGGCTCACTCCCATCGAGTATGGCCTCCTGTATCACCTGACCCGCAACGCCGGTCGGGTGATGCCCCATCGCACCCTTCTGGCCAAGGTCTGGGGCCGGGAGTACACCAGCGAGCTGGACTATCTGAAGGTCTACATCCGTCGCCTTCGCAACAAGTTGTGCGAGGAGATGAGCGCCGAAATCTCCATCGAAAGCGAGAGGGGAGTCGGCTACCGGCTGGTCTCCACGAACTCCCATTCGTAGCAGTGCGCTTCTGACGCGGCAGGCCGACATCCCCCGGCCGCCGCTGGCTTTCACCTCAGTTTAGCTTTCCTAGGACCTCGCTTCTGAACGCCTCCTCTTCTCTTTATCGATAGTGTGACATAACGAATTTTATTGACAAGGGCGAAAAACGTGTAACGAGGGTTTATCTGCGGTGTCTCTATTTTTAGGGAGTCTGCCGAGTTTAAGCGATGTTTCGTATCAGACGATATCCCTTTGCCAGCGACCCTCTCCGAGAGGTACGCGTTCTAAAGCGATGGGTGAGGATCGGCGCCTTGCTGGCGATCTTCTGCCTGGTGCTGCTCTACCTATCCGTTCTGGATCTGTCTGCGGAACGGGGTCTCTTCATCTTCGTGACGATGGCGGTTGCGGGCGCCCTGGTCGCCGAGCTGGCCTTCACTCACATCCTTCGCCTGGCCAGAGCAAGCGGCTATCCGGTCCAGCTGGCCGTGGAGCTGAGCCCGTTGCGAGGCTTCAAGGAGGCCTGCCAGCGCAGCGCCGAGCTGGTGGCCCAGCTTCTGGGGGCAGAAGCAGCCGTAGTGGCCTGGATACACAGCGACCTGCAAGAGCTGGAGCCGCTGGCCAGCGCGGGCCTTCCCGAACAGTGGCTCAAGGTGGCTCCTCACCTGCCATTGGCCGAAAGCGGCCTTCAGGACGCGGTGCAACGGGGCCAGGTGGTCCGGAAGCGAACGGCGGCTACAGACCCGTGGTTTTCCGGCCTGGGCCAACCGTATTCCGTGACCTATATGCCCCTCCTTTCCGCGGACAAGGTGATCGGTGTTCTTGGACTGGCAGGCGATAGCGCTACCTTCAAGCCCGGGGACGAGCGGCTGCTGAGCGCTATCGGCGTCGCCGTCGGTCTGTCGCTGGACAACGCTCGCTTGTACGATCAGGAGAGGAAGCGAGCTGAGAGGCTGCAGGAGCTGGCCCAAATACGGAGCGATTTCCTCCTCACGGTCTCCCACGAACTACGGACGCCTCTCACTTCGGTCAAGACTTCTGCGGACATGCTCCTGGAGGAGGATGACTCGCCGCCGCAGAGTCCGCGCGGCCAGTTCATCCGCAGTATTGTGCTGGGCGTCAATCGTCTCAACACCCTTATTGGGGACCTGGTGAGCATGGCCCGCCTGAGCAATAGCCAGCTGCAACTGAACCTGGAGCCTGTGGGAATGGGCGAGATGGCAAAGGCCGCCTGCAGTCTCATTCGGCCGCTTGTCCAGACGAAGAGGCAGACCCTCGACGTTCACTTCGATGTCCCAGGGCCAAAGGTGCTGGTGGACCAGCGGCGCTTCGAACAGATACTGGTGAACCTGCTATCCAACGCCCATCGCTTCACTCCCGCCGGTGGGCGCATCGGCGTCGACGTGCGCGAGGAGGGAGACGAAGTGCTCATCGCCGTCTCTGACACCGGCCCCGGCATCCCCGGGCACGAACGGCGGGTCATCTTCGAGCCCTTCTACCGATCGAAGGAGGGCTCCGGCAGGCGTGTGCCCGGCGGCATGGGCATGGGCCTGGCTATCGCCAAATCTCTGGCCGAGCTGCACGGCGGGCGCATCTGGGTGAAGAGCGGCAAAAGCGGCAGCACCTTCTTCGTCGCCGTTCAGCGCTACCTGGCGCCTGCCGCCGAGCGGGTGAAGGCGGGAGCCGTCTAGGCCTTCCGCCGCCGCCAGATCATTCGCTTCGATTTCCCCTCGGGTTCTTGTTCCAGTCCATAGGCTATAATGATGGCGCTTGTCTGTCGGCAAGCGGGGTTTCCATCCTGACAGGCTTCAGCAGCCTGAGGGCTTGCCATGAGAGTGCGCCGCCTCCAGCTATCCGACTATCGCAACTTCTCCCGCCTGGACTTCGCTCTCCCTGGGGGGCCGGTGGTGATTGTGGGGGGCAACGCTCAGGGGAAGAGCAATCTCCTGGAGGCAGTCTATCTCCTATCGACGATGCGTTCGCCGCGGGCCGATAGCGATGGCGAGCTGATCCGTCGGCGGGCCGCTCAGGCGACCGACGGGCCGACCCTGGCCCGCCTGGTGGCCGAGGTGGAGGGGCGCAACGGGTCTCTGCGGCTGGAGATGGTCGTCGTTGCTCGTGGCGCGGACCCTGGCTCGCTTGTTGCCCGCCCCACCGGCGTGCCTCGCGCCAACAAGGTGGTGCGGGTGAACGGCGTTCCCAGGCGCCTGGCCGACGCCGTAGGCCAGCTGAACGCAGTGCTGTTCACTGCCCACGACATGGAATTGATCGACGGCCCGCCGTCCCTACGCCGCCGCTATCTGGACATCACCATCTCCCAGGCGGACGGAAACTACCTGCGGGCGCTTCAGCGCTACGCCAAGGTGCTCCTCCAGCGCAACCATCTCCTGAAACGCGTGCAGGAGGGCAGCGCCCGCCAGGAGGAGCTGGCCTTCTGGAGCCAGGAGCTGGTGCGGGAGGGAAGTCACATTGTCCGGGCACGGGCCCTGACGGTGGCCAGCCTGGAACCCCTGGCCGCGGCGGCCCACGCCGACCTGACCGAGGGCCGGGAGGAGTTGGCGCTGGTCTACCAGCCCCAGTTGGGGGGAGCGGTCGATGGGGTTCAGGCCGCCTCCCTCAGCCAGAGCGAGCTGGCCGATGCCTTCGCTCAGGTCATGGGTCGTTGGAGCGAGCGGGAGATAGGGGCAGGAGCTTCTCTTCTGGGCCCTCACCGCGACGATCTGCTGTTTCACCTTGACGGCGCCCCGGCGGCGGCCTTTGCCTCGCGGGCCCAGCAGCGCACCGTAACCCTGGCCCTGCGCCTGGCCGAGGCTGGCTACCTGCTGGAACGACGGGGCGAGTCGCCGGTTCTCCTTCTGGACGACGTCCTCTCCGAGCTGGACGGCCGGCGACGAGCGGCGGTGTTGGCTGCCGTCGCCGACTACGAGCAGGTGCTGCTTACGGCCACGGAGGTGGACCGCTTCCTGGCGGACTTCCTGAAAGGGGCGGCGCTGTTCCAGGTGGCGGGAGGCTTGCTGGAGGCTAGGGCGGGGGCTTCCGCTGCCGAAACAGGTGAGGCCTCTTCTGAGGCACCATCACCGTGAGAGCCGCCGGCGCAACCTCGAAGATGGTGGGATAACCGGGATAGAAATCGCCGTCGAACTGCACCGGCAGGGGCGTCTCGCTGTGCACCTCAAGGCGGCGCGCCCGCCGGTAGAGCACAGGGCTTGCCCTCAGGTGCGCCTGGGCCGCTACTCGCAGGGTGTGGAGGATGATGTCCAGGATGTGCCGCCCCTGAAAGATGCAGACATCCAGGAGGCCGTCGTCGACGTAGGCGCGGGACGTCACCTGGGTAATGCCGCCGTAGTTGCGGGTATTGCCCACGACTATCATCAGAAGGCTGGTCTCCATTCGCTCATCGTCGACGACCAGTTTGACCCGCTGGCCTCGATATCGGAGCGACTGGGCAACGGCTATGATGGCGTAGGTGG
This sequence comes from uncultured Dehalococcoidia bacterium, assembly GCA_964638905.1. Lineage (GTDB taxonomy): Bacteria > Chloroflexota > Dehalococcoidia > SM23-28-2 > SM23-28-2 > SM23-28-2. The sequence goes on along the minus strand of CAZXAF010000039.1, from coordinate 5,116 downwards.
AAGCTCCCAGATATCGCTTGACGTTCAGGGGTATGGAGGCGGCGATACGGCCGTCCAGGCCAAGGCCAGCCATCAGGAAGAAGTAGCGCCCTTGGTTTCCTGACGGCTCGCTGGCCCGACCGAGGTCCATGCGCATCGCCTGGCCGTGTACCGCTACCTCCAGGGCAGCGATGGGCTGCCGAGGGATGCCCACCTCCTTGGCCCAGACGTTGGCCGTGCCGGCCGGAATGACCGCCAGGGCCGTCTGGCTGCCAGCGAGGCCGTTCACCGCCTCGCTCATGGTGCCGTCGCCGCCGCAGACCACCACCAAAGGGCATCCTTCGCGGGCGGCGCGAGCGGCGATGGCTGTGGCGTCGCCCGGCGAGTGGGTAAAAGCCCAGTCCGCCTGCCAGCCCTGGCTGCGCAGCCAGGAAGCGGCCTCTCGCAGACTGCGGCGGCAGGGCAGATTGGGGGAGGTGGGGTTGACGATTACGATGGCTGATTGCATGGGCGACTCGCTCCAGGCCCCATGCTAGCGCTCAGGTCGGGAGGGGGCAAGGGCGGTGTACGGTAGTGGAGTTCAAGTTCTCTCCGGAGTCGTTTCCTCTGGTTGCTGGACAGCGGGTGCGGGACTCAGGGCCTGTAGGTCGGCCTCGTTGCCCAGCACCATCAGGCGGTCGCCCAGGTCAAGGGTAGTGCTTCCCCGCGGGCCCACGTGGATAGCGCCGCTGGGCTTGTGGAGGGCGAGGATGGTGGCGCCGGGGCAGGTGCGGAAGCAGTCCTCGATCGTGCGGCCGGCCAGCCCCGACTCTTCGCTTACCTCCAGCTCGGCCAGGATCTGCTCGCCGTGGTGGCCTGTGGCCAGGGTGTCGATGAAGTCAAGCAGCAGGGGTTGGAGGGCGGAGAGGGCCATGCGGCGGCCGCCGATGCTGTAGGGGGAAATGACCCGGTCGGCGCCTGCCCGCAGCATGCGGGTCATGCTGACCCGCTGGCCCACGCGGGCGATGGTGAAGATGCGGGGGTTGAGGGCCTTGGCGGTGAGAATGGCGTAGGTATTGCCGGAGTCGGAGTCGGAGGCGGCCAGCAGGCAACGGGCACGCTGGATGCCGGCCTCCAGGAGGAGGGTGTCGGAGCTGGCGTCACCCTCTATCAGCAGGTAGTCCTGCTTGCGGGCGCGCTCAATGGCCTCGGGGTTGGAGTCGATGATGACGAAGGGGATGCCCCGCTCCGTGAACTCGCGGGCGATCTCCTCGCCGACGCGGCCGAAGCCGCAGAGGATGTAGTGGTCGCGTAGGGCCTCGATCTTCCCTTTCATTCTGCGCACCCCCAATAAGCTCTCCAGTTCGCCTTCCACGGCAATCTGCATCACCGCCGTGAGAATGTACAGGATGACGATGATGCCCAGAATAATGATGACGATGGTGAATATGCGTCCGCCGCTCCCCAGGGGGTTGATCTCCCCGAATCCCGCCGTGGTAACCGCCGTGATGGTCTGGTACACGGCGTCGAGGAAGCTGAACCCCTCGATGGCCATGTAGCCGACAATCCCCACCGCCCAGATAATGAGGGCGGCCATGCCACCAACGGCCAGTCTTCGCCAGGGTGTTAGTCTTTCCAACGCCAGGCTCCCAACCAGCGTGGCCGTCTGGGCACCTGCACTCCACCTAGATCGCCTAGTCCGCTAGGGTGCGCTGAGTCAGCTTTCCGGCTGGCGCAGGACACCCCGGCCCTTTTCCATCTTCTCGGTCTTAGCTCTCTCACCCGGTCGAATAGCACCGTCCCTAGGCTGCAGGGACTGTTCGGGGGGCAGGCCCGGGCCGCGGATGGTCTCCAGGTCGGCCTCGTTGCCCAGCACCATCAGGCGGTCGCCCAAGTCAAGGGTAGTGGCTCCCCGTGGGCCAACCTGGACAGCGCCGTTGGGCTTCTGGAGGGCGAGGATGGTGGCGCTGGGGCAGGTGCGGAAGCACTGCTCGATCGTGTGGCCGGCCAGCCCCGACTCTTCGCTTACCTCCAGCTCGGCCAGGATCTGCTCGCCGTGGTGGCCTGTGGCCAGGGTGTCGATGAAGTCAAGCAGCAGGGGTTGGAGGGCGGAGAGGGCCATGCGGCGGCCGCCGATGCTGTAGGGGGAAATGACCCGGTCGGCGCCTGCCCGCAGCATGCGGGTCATGCTGACCCGCTGGCCCACGCGGGCGATGGTGAAGATGCGGGGGTTGAGGGCCTTGGCGGTGAGAATGGCGTAGGTATTGCCGGAGTCGGAGTCGGAGGCGGCCAGCAGGCAACGGGCACGCTGGATGCCGGCCTCCAGGAGGAGGGTGTCGGAGCTGGCGTCACCCTCTATCAGCAGGTAGTCCTGCTTGCGGGCGCGCTCAATGGCCTCGGGGTTGGAGTCGATGATGACGAAGGGGATGCCCCGCTCCGTGAACTCGCGGGCGATCTCCTCGCCGACGCGGCCGAAGCCGCAGAGGATGTGGTGGTCGCGTAGGGCCTCGATCTTCCCTTTCATTCTGCGCAGTCCCAGAGCCAAGCCCAGGTCTCCTTCCACCACCAGGGCCACCAGGTTCGTCAAGATGTAGAAGGCTATTCCCACTCCGACCAGGATCAGCAAAGTGGTGAAGATGCGCCCCTCGTCGCTAAGAGGCTTCACTTCTCGGAAGCCCACGGTAGTGACGGTGGTGACCGTCATGTAGAAGGCATCCAGCAGGGACCAGCCCTCGATGATCATGTAGCCCACAACGCCCAGGACGAGGAGGCCTACCAGCAGAAGCACCGCTGTTAGCAAGCGCCGTTCCGGCGTGATAGGCGGCAGTATTCGCTGAACGGCCCTTTTCGTCATTTCCTCGCTTCCGTTCTGGGCAGCGGTTCAGGGCTCGCCGGGCCGCCGAAGATGGCGCTCTCAGGCATCGTTGATCCGTTTGCGCTTCTGGGCCACGTAGTCCACCACGATGTACTGGCCCAGCCTATCGGGCGTGGTGTAGAACACCCGCCCTTTGTTTATCCTGGCGATCTGATTGACGAACTCCTTCAGGTAATAGTTACGGTCGAGCATGAAGGTGTTGATAACGATCCCTTTGCGGGTGGTGTGGCGCACCTCCTTGAGGGTCTCGCGGAGGGTGATCGGGCTGGGCGGGTAGGCGAAGTAGGAGCGGCCATTCTCCAGGTGGGCGGTCGGTTCGCCGTCGGAGATCATGATCACCTGGCGGGTGCCAACCTTGTGCCTGGCCAGGAGCCGTTGGGCGAGCATGAAGGCGTGGTGCATGTTGGTGCCCAGCACCGACTCGTCCCAGCGGAGGTAGGGAAGCTGCTCGGCGGTCAGCTCGCGGGCGTAGGCGGAGAAGCCCAGGATGTAGAGGGTGTCGCGGGGGAACTGGCTGCGGATGAGGTTGTTCAGGGCGAGGGCCACCTTCTTGGCCGCCTGGAAGCTACCGCGCAGGGCCATGGACCAGGATAGGTCGAGCATCATCACTGTGGCCGTCTGGGTGAGTTGCTCCGAACGGTAGACCTCGAAGTCGTCCCTGTCCAGGTGAAGAGGCAGGCCAGGCCCCTCGCGGGAGACGGCGTTCATGATCGTCTGGCCCAGGTGGAGGTCGAAGCGGTCGCCGAACTCGTATCTCTTGATCTCGTCGGTGCGCTCGCCGCCCGAGCCACGCTCGGGCAGGGGATGCTTGCCCTGGTTGCCCTTGTTGAGCTGGGTGTAGATCTCGCCCAGGGCCTTCTGACCGATCTTGCGGATGGCGCGGGGAGTGAGCTCCCAGATGTTGCCCTTGCGGCGGATGTAGCCGGCTGCTTCCAGCACCTCAAGGAACTGCCTAATCTGGCGGAAGGTCTCGTAAGCCTCCTCGCCCAGGAGTTCCCGTAGCTTGTCTTCGTCGATGTCGTCCAGGCTGCCGCCATACTGGACGCGCTGTAGCTGCTGCTCCAGTTCCTCCAGTCCCTGGAGGCGATCCATGAGGCGCAGGGCCTCAACGAGGTTCAGCTCTTCGTCACCGTGGAAAAGGTAGCGGCTGTCCAGGTCGCGCATGGGGTGGAGAATGTCCAGATTGATGGCCAGCTCGTGCATGTTGTGCTGAAGATCAGGGTCGCCGATCTTCTGCATCAGCAGGTCCTGAAGCTGGCGGCGCATGTCGGCGGGCAGATTGTCCAAGAGGCCCTGCGTGACCGAGATCTGGTGCTGCATCTGGGCGATCAGTTCGTCCAGGCTCTCGGGCCCCGACTTGTCGGGGAACATATCGCCGTATCTCTGCATGAACTGCTGGAAGTCGGGCTGGTCGCCGGCCATCTTCTCGGAGAGCATCTGGTTCAGATCGCTCAGCATCTCCTTGAGGCGCTGCATCTCCTGGGGAGTCAGGCTGGCGATCTGGCTGGATAGCTCATCGAAGAAGGAGTCCATCATCGCCTGCTTGAGCATCTCCATGAGCTCCTGGAACTTGCCGGCGGCCTCGGGGTCCATGAACTCGTAGTTCTGGAGCTCCTTCACCTGGCCACCCACGTCCTCAGGCAGGTTCTCCAGGAATTCGCTCTTTTTCTCGGCGATGTCCTTGAGCATCTGGGCAAACTGGCGATCCGACTGGCCCTGCTGGGCATCGGGCTCCTTGATCGCCTCCTGGAATGCCCGGAGGGGGCTCTCTCTTCCCTCAAGCTGCCGGACGGCCTCGTCCAGCCGCCGCTCGACGGTCTCCTTCTCCAGCCGGACGATGTCTTGCAGGCGCTTCTGGATGTCTTCGAAGGCTGACGTCAGGTTGTAGTGGTCGAGGACCTGACGGCGCTGCTGGCGAAGCTGTTGGAGGAGCTGGCGCAGGCCCTGGAGGCTTTGGCCGAGGGGATGGGGCATGCCCCGCTGCAGCAGGTTGCGGAGGGCGTGCTGAAGGTCACCGAAGCTCATCAGGTCGTCGGTGATGCTGGCCAGGACGTCGTCGGCGTCTAGGGGCGGTACGTCCTGGCTGCCGTCCCACTCAGAGTAGCGGTAGGCGTACATCCTACCCCCTATACTGGGCCCGGCCGGCGATCTTGTCCTTGTTGAGGCGGCGGTTGAGGTGCAGGCCCTCCAGCACGAACTCCACCGCCGCCGCCACCAGGCCCGGGTTCCGGCCCGCCTCCAGCTTGGCGACGGCCTCGCGCATGCCCTCCACCTGCTTGACGA
>CAZXAF010000038.1:0-10410 GCA_964638905.1 uncultured Dehalococcoidia bacterium | reverse complement strand
GGCGGAACCTTTTCAGCCCTCAATCCGTCTACAACATGACGAGGCCAATTTGATGACCGCCGAGAGCGACAAGGAGGCAAGAAATGAAAATCAAACTGACTACTCTGGGATTCGTGCTCATTCTGAGCGCGCTGAGTGTGCTGATCTTCAGTGCCTGCGGGTCGACCACGGCCCAGCCCAGCGAATCTCCAACACCGGGGCAAGGTGAGTATTGCCTGGACAAGGATACTGGCGCCAAGCTGAGCTATCAAGAAGCCGTAGACATCGCTCAGAGCAGCGAGTGCGTTGAGCAGGGCCAACTCAAAGAAACGCATCTATGCAACGAAAACACCGGCACCTGGTGGATTGACCTGGACATAGACAAGCCCGGCTGTAGCCCGGCCTGTGTCGTCAACGTGTCCGCGAAAACTGCCGAGATCAACTGGCGTTGCACAGGACTCCTCCCACCTTCGCCCACCGCGGGCGAAGCGACTCAATACGAGGCGACGGTAAACTTCAATACCTCGGTGACCCAGGACGATATCGATGAGGCCAGCGCGCTCCTGCGTGCCTATGACGAAGACCTCGATTTCGTCATCATGGAATCGTTCCCGCCCATCGGCCGCGCGCTGCTGGCGACCGACACGCCCGACTTCTGCCAGACGGTCGAGTCGCAGCTGGAGGCCAAGAGCTACATCGATGACGTCTCGTGCAACCCCCTGCTAAGCGAGTAGACTATGAGACGCTGGGCCTCACCTCGGCGTGGGGCCCAGCGTCTTGATAGCCTTCGAGGAGAGAGGAGTTGCGATGTCGTTCCGCATACCTACCGCTATTGGACTCGCTGCCCTGGTGGCGCTCATCCTCTGCGCCGCTGCTTGCGGCGACACCGAGGAGAAACCCACGCCGGCCTCCACGCCCACTGTCACGCCCAGCAGTACTGCCGGCTCCCTTCCTGAGACCCTCTTCAATGAGGAAGTCAATGGAGTCAAGGTCCTACTCGAATACCAGCCGGTGGCCTATGTGTTCGCCACAACGCCCGAGGAGTACAGACAGACGAAGGCAGCGTTGGAGGAGCGCCTGCCATCCTTGGTGCCCGACCCCTGCCTCGTCCGCTGGAGCGCGCCCATCATGGAAATGGCACCGGAACTGGAACGCGAGGATCTTGTCACGTCCGGGTGCCAGTAAAGCTAGTATTTACATCATCACACATATCCATAGCCGCTGCCGGCCAACGCCGCCGTGTGGTTCGTAGTGGCCGCGCTTCCCTTGCCAACCCCCACGCTTACCGGTAGGATAGTGCCGCTATGGAGCCGCAGATCCGCTTCTGCACCAGCGCCGACGGCGTCCGCATCGCTTATGCCACGCTGGGCGAAGGGCCGCCGCTCGTTTCTGTGACTCCCTGGGGCGCCGATATAGGGCGGGACTGGTCGAATCCCGACTGCCGCCCAGCTTTGGAGAGCCTCAGCCGGCAACGCATGTTTGTGAGCTTTGATCGGCGCGGGGTAGGCGCTTCGGACCGGGCAGTGGATGTCTTGTCGCTTGAGCCGCAAGTTGCCGATGTGGCGGCCGTCGCTGACCACCTTGGACTGGAGCGGTTCGACTTGTGGGGCATACTCGACGGCGCACCAATTAGCGTAGCGTACGCGGTGGAGCACCCGGAGCGCCTCTCGCGGCTCGTGCTGTGGTCGCCCTACCCATGCGGCGTGGAGATCGTCAGGCCGGGAGCCGCCCGTGGCCTTGTGGAACTGATCCGCGGTAACTGGGCCCTGGCCCGGAGGACCATTGCGGCCGTCGTCTTCCCCAGCGGGCCGACTGAGTTGCAGGGCTGGTTCTCCGAGTCCCTGCGCCGCTGCCTGTCGCCCGAGATCGCGGCGAAGTGCATCGAATTCTACGCGACTGTGGATGTAAGACCTCTCCTGCCCCGCGTGAAAGCGCCGACGCTGATCCTTCATCGACGCGGCAACCGCGACGCGCCGATCAGCGCCGCGATGGCTGTTGCTGCGCTAGTGCCGGACGCACGGTTTGTCGCCTTGGAGGGCGATATCGATCACCCATTCCTTGGGGACATCTCGTACCTGGAAACCCTGACCCAGTTCCTGGATGAGGGTCGCGGTCCGGGGCCGAGGGCCAAACCCTCCGCAACGACCAGCCTTGTCACCGTCCTGTTCACGGACATGGAGGGCTCCACCACCCTTACCCAGCGCGTGGGCGACGCCAAAGCCCAAGAGGCACTGCGCACGCATAACCGCATCGTCCGCCATGGACTGAACGCCCACAGCGGCTCCGAGATCAAGCACACCGGCGACGGCATCATGGCCTCTTTCGCTTCCGCCAGCGGCGCCCTAGAATGCGCTATCGACATTCAGCGTGCCCTCGCCCAGCACAACGAAGCGAACCCAGACATCCCCATCCGCGTACGCATCGGCCTGAACGCCGGGGAGCCAGTGGCAGAGGAGGAAGACCTGTTCGGCACCGCTGTACAGTTGGCTGCTCGCATATGCGCCCACGCAGACCCCGGTGAGATTCTGACCCCCATCGTCGTGCGGGAACTCGCGGCGGGCAAGGGATTCCTGTTCGCTGACCTGGGCGATGTCGCCCTGCGGGGCTTCGAGGATCCGGTGCGGCTGTTCGAGGTGAGGTGGCGGGAGGGAGGAGGATGAGGAAGCGTTCGGCCACGGTCGCCACCTGCCCCGCACGTCAAAATGGAGACACCCATGAGCACGGTTCGAATTGATGACCACAAAGGCGGCGTTCGCCTGCTCACCCTCGAGCGGCCGCCGGCTAATGCGATAAATCACTCCCTCCTCACCGATCTCTCCGTGGCGCTGGATGCCGCTCGCAGCCCAAGAGAAAGAAGGTAATGAACACTAACCCAACCGACGCAGGGCCAGGAGGCCCACAGGAAGACCCTGAACGGCGACAGCCCACGCTCGCCGCCGACAGGGGGCCGGCCGCCCGCTGCCTGGAGCACGTTCGCTACCTGTCGGTGGACATCGGCCCCCGTGGCTCGACGACAGCCGCCGAGGCAGCGGCGGCGGCCTATGCCTGGGGCGTGCTGGACAAGCTGGACCTGTCGCCACGGATGCAGCGCTTCAAAAGCGCCACCTCCCAGTGGCGACCCTTCGCCCTGGCCATCGCCCTCGCCCTGTTGGCGGTGGCCGTCTACCCGCTCGCCGGGCGCGTCACTGCCATCCTGGCCACGCTGGTGGCGGCCACCGCCCTGGTCTCCGCCTACCTGGAGCTGAACTTCACCACCAACCCCGTTCGCTGGCTGCTGCCCAAACGGCCCAGCCAGAACGTGTGGGCCGTCATCCCAGCGACGGGCACCCCCGCTCGACGGCTGGTACTCATGGGCCACCTGGACAGCCACCGAACCCCCTTCGTCTTCCGATCGCCGCTTCATCTCAAGGTCTTCCAGGTTCTGGTGACGGCCGCCTTCGCCAGCATGGCCGCCCTGGTGCTTCTGTACATCGCCGGCTCCATCGTCGAGAACAATGTCATCTACCTTATCTCGCTGGCACCGGCGGTGCTTCTGATCCTGGACCTGATCATGACCATCCAGCCGGACGCGACGCCCTACACACCGGGCGCCAACGACAACGCCAGCGGGGCCGCCCTCGTCCTCAGCATGGCGGAGCGCCTGAAGGAGAAGCCCCTGGCCGACACGGAGGTGTGGGTCGTTAACAGCGGCTGCGAAGAGGTGGGCTGCTACGGAGCGGCCGCCTTTCTGCGGGAGCAGCGAGAGAAGCTCAAAAACGCCTACCTCATCGTCCTGGACTCAGTGGCTGGGCCCGGTTCCGGCCCCTGCTACATCGCGCGCGAGGGCATGACCAGGCTCTATCGCTCCGACCCCGGCCTGATGGCCCTGGCCGACCAGATCGCCGCCGACCGGCCGGAGCTGGGCGCCTACTCCAAGGCGATGCCCTTGGGCTTCACCGAGGGCGCCATCGGCATCAAGAACGGCATGCCCAGCCTGACCTTCGTCAACCTGCGACCCGACGGCGTTCTCCCCTACTGGCACCGTCCGGACGATGTCTTCGAGAACGTGGACGCCGATGTGCTGGCCCGCACCGAGGCCTTCGTCTGGGAACTCCTTCAGCGCATCGACGGCAGCTTGCCGACGCCCAGCGCCTAGAACGATGCCGCTGTTGGCATCAACCCGCCCACGTTGTAGGCTAAAGCCAAGGAGCCGGACTCGGCAGTGGCAGCCACCGGCCGCCGGGGAAGAACCCCTTCTTGCCCCCGGAGACAATCGGACGAATGCGTGGGGAGGACGTTTGCGATGGCAGCAGATGATGTGAAACAGCAGCTACAACTGCCCGAAGTAGGCCAGATCGGAGTAGTTGTGGAAGATATCGACCGCACCATAGCCTTCTACGAGTCCACCTTCGGGCTGGGCCCTTTCGACATCACAGAGGCGGAAGCACCCAATGTGTGGGACCGCGGCCAGGAGAAGCACATAAAGGCCCGGCTGGCCTTTACAAACATAGGCCCGATCGAACTCGAACTCGTCCAGATCCTGGAGGGCGATAGCTTCCACCTGGAGTTCCTGCGCAAACATGGGGAGGGCATCCACCACCTGGGCTTCTTCGTCAAGGATTTCCAGGCCAAGTTGCAGCAGGCCGAAGCCATGGGGTTCGAGATCCTTCAAAAGGACCCGTTTGGCCAGTTTTACGCCTACCTGGACACCCGCCGCCCAGGCGGAATCATCTTCGAACTGATCGCCCCCGCCGACGGAAACGTCTCCATGCTCAGGCGACAGCCGTAGAGGACGCACGAGGCCGGATAGGGCAGACCGGCTTGGGGAGCCCGCCTACAACTGATCAGAGGGCGTGCTCGGTGCGGGCGATGAGCTCGTCCTGGACGACGCGGTTGAGGTCGGTGAACAGGGCGCTATAGCCCGCCACCCGCACAACCAGCCCTCGATACGCCTCGGGGTTCTCCTGAGCGGCGAGTAGCGTCGCCCGGTCCACCAGGTTCCATTGCAGCTCCTGCCCGCCGAGGGCGAAATACGCCTCCAACAGGCCGCCCAACACGTCCGGCGCGTGCTTGCGCGCCGATGACCCCAGGCTGAGCATCTGGATGAACGCCAGCCCGTTGGACACCAGCGTGTGGTCGAGTTTGGCAGCGGACTTGAGGCCAGCGGTAGGGCCCCGCCTGTCGCGCCCGTGCGCCGGGCTGATGCCCTGCGAAAGCGACTCTCTGGCGTGGCGCCCATCAGGGGTAGCACCGACCATCAGCCCGAAGGCGACGTGCGTCGTCACGCTGTACAAGCCAGGTGAGTACGAGCCGCCGCGGAAGTTCCGATGCTTCTCGACGGCGCGGCAGTATATCTCCGCCGTCAGGTGAGCGAACCGATCGGCGCCATCGTCGTCGTTGCCGTACTTGGGCGATTTGTTCAGCAGCATCTGTCGCAGCGACTCCTGCCCGTCGAAGTCCGCATCGAGGGCGGCCAGCAGTTCCGCCATGGTGACGCGTTTCTGGTCGAACACCAGCCGGTCTATCGCCGCCAGGCTATCGCCGACGGTTGCCACCCCCACGCCCTGGATACCGGTGAAGTTATAGCGGGCGCCGCCTGCTGTCAGATCGATGCCTTGTGCCAGGCAGTCATCGGTGAGCGCTGAGGCCAGCGGCACCGGCCGCCGCTCGGCGTGGGCCTGCGCCAGCCCCTCCAGCGCCTCCACCATCTGGCCCACAAGGTACTCGACCTGCGCCCGGTAGGCCCCGATTACGTCCTCGATGCAGGTGAAGCCTCGCGGGTCGCCGGTAGGCAGACCAAGCTGATCGGAGAATAGTCGACCGCGACCGTCGTTTAGCGCCAGCTCCAGGCACAACGGCAGGTTCAGTAGCCCTGCGTCGGAGGAGGTAAAGCTCTTGCCGGGCACGGCCTGCTCCACGCAGCCGATGATTCCGTAGCCCCGCGCATCCTGCAGGGGTACACCACGGTTGGTCAGCGAGGCGACAACCACCTCATCGTTGAACAGCTGAAGGTTGCCGATACCATCGGCCACAGCCTGGACGATGGCGTCTCGGAACTCCCGCGGGGCCTGCTTATGAAGGCGAACGCCGAAGTTGGGCTGCGGCGTCCGGACGCGCTTCATCGCTTCCAGCATCAGGTATGAGAGATCGTTAGTGGCATCGTTGCCGTCCCCGTCCACGCCGCCGATGACCGTGTTGGCGAAGTTGCTAAGCCCGGAGAAAGCGAGCGTCACGTCGGCGTCGAACAGGGGAATCGAGTGACTGAGCTTGATGTAGAAGCAGGCCAGCAGCTCCAGCGCGCGCTCGCGCGAAAGTTGCCCGGTCTCCACTTCCGCTCTGTAGGCCGGATAGAGAAACTGATCCATCCGGCCCAGGGAGATGGCCGACTCCCACGATTCGATCTGGGTGGCGTAGTGCATGAACAGCGCCGACTGCAGCGCCTCCTGGAACGTCCGCGGCGGCTGAGCGGGCACGCGCCGGCAGGCCGCAGCGATGGCCAGAAGTTCATCGCGGCGAGAACCATTCGCCGTACCGGCCAGCCGCTGAGCCTCCTCTGCATAGCGGTTCGCCCAGGAGATCACCGCCCGGCCGGCGATCTCCACAGCCTCATAGAAATCGCGCTGCGCCTTGTCGCCTGCTTCCTCCCTCTTCCTTCCTGCCTCCTCGATGATGGGCAGCAGCCCTCGCTCCAGCACGCGCCGGTGGTTGACCAGCATGTGCCCGATGCCGCCGATCTCGGGGAGGATGAAGGGCGCCACCTTCTCGAAGCTGGCGGTCACCTCCGGCGACCAGAGCTCCCGCGCCCGATCCTCGATTGTCCTGCCCCGCCAGTAGGGCAGGATGCTCTCGACCAGCTCGCGTTCGTCGTCCGGCGCGATGGCAAACGTGTTGCAGTCGCGCCGAGCGAGGTTCGGCAGCTCGCCCAGGATGCGGCCGGCGATGCCTTCCGGATAGATCCCCGCGCCCAGCGGCTTGGCGGTGACGTTGCCCACCAGCAACTCGTCCGGCTCGATGCGCACGCCGATGCGGGCCAGGATGTGCTCCAGAGCGCGAGCCTGGCGCAGAACGGCGGGCTGCCCCTCCGTCCGGCGATACGATTCGGTAAGGCAGCGAGCGCGCTCTACGCAGACCTCCCGCTGGCCGCGCAGGAATCGCTCACGCAGGCGGCCCACCCTATCCCCGACGAACGCTGGCACCGCCGCTTCGGTTGCCTCGAGCTCAGTGGCCTTCGCTTCCTGTTCTGGCAGCCCGGCCGCAGCGCAATGCTCGCGGTAGATCTGGATCGCCTGGGGCAGCGTCCAGGCCGTCTTCATGATGAGAGCGCTATTACCCTCGGCCTTGATCCTGCGGGTGGCAAAGGCCGTGAATACATTGAGCCGGCCGGTGTAGATGTCGTGGAAGCTGTCGGCGGTGAGGGACAGGGTGAGGTCCGGCTCCTCGGCGGCAATCCCCGGCTTGATCCGCATTTCGCGGCCGCCGCGCGTGTCGATGAAGACGGCGATCTCCGGCTCCTGGAGGCGAACTTGGACGAGCGCATTAAGCCCCAGCCAGGTCCTGCGAATATCGTCGCTGTCGCGGAGGCGCTCGAAGTAACCTAGAGCGAACGGCTCCGCCTGTCCGGGATCGCGATAGGGGAAGGGCATCATCCGTCTCCTGATACGGCGGTCGGCTATGTCAATTGTACCGCCCATGGCGCACTGGAGCCAGGATTAGCCGGCTTGCTGCCCGGCGGCAGGGCATCGGCGGCCCTGTCCAAGCCTTCATCGGCCACCCGCGTTCATCTCCTGACGCAGAGCAAAGCGTGTAACCGATTGTCCCTTTACACGTCCTAGACAGTAGAGCTTAAGGCATTCACAGCTTCCGGCCGAAAGCACGCAGGCCGAGGTCGGCAAGCAATGGCGGTCGGAGACGGAAGCGCTGGAAGACCAACAGCAGGTCAACGCTAGCGTGCGTAGCCCCAGTGACCCACTGGGGACAGGCAAGAGCATGCCATTTTGAAGAGCGCTGAAAAACTCCGCTGGGTAGATCCGCGCCGATCCTTCGCGGCTAAGCTGGCCCTGGTCATGGCTTTTCTACTGATCATAACGCTGGCCGGGGTAACCTTCATCACAATCCAGACGGTGCGGAGCAGGCTCACCGATCAGATCGGCGAGAACTTCGAAGCACAAGCGGGCAGCATTAGCCACGTGATAGAGGGCTTCTTCCTTGAAAAGGTAAGCCAGTTGGAGGTGCTAGCGCTATCGAATCCTGTCAAAAACGCGGTGGCCGAGCGCAACGCCACATACACCGGCAGTGAAGAGGAGAGCCTGACCCACATCCAGTCGCTTGATGCCGCCTGGGTGACAGCTGCTGACGGTGACCCATTCATTGCCGGCATCACTGACCCGACGAAGAATCCGACAGCCCATCAGTTGGCAGACTTCCTCGAAAACTTTGGAGACCACACCGAGGTCTTCGTGACCGACCGCTACGGCGCGACGGTGGCAGCCACGGGCCGCCTGTCGGACTACTACCAAGCTGACGAAGCATGGTGGCAGGCTAGCTGGAATGATGGAGCGGGCGCGGTCTATATCTCTAATCCCGAGTTCGACGAGAGCGCCGATGTCACCGCACTGCTGATCGCAGTGCCGATCGTCAGTGACGAGAACGGCGAGGTCATCGGCGTGCTCCGCTCGACGCTGAATATGGACGGACTGCTTGAGCTGATCGCAGGAACAACTTTCGGCGAAACGGGCCACGCCATGCTGTTCGATGCATCAGGTGATCTGCTGGTCGACCCGTACGCAGGAGACAGTGAAAGCTCGATTGCTTTGACCGCCGACATACGACAGAAATTCATGGCCGAAGTATCGGGCTTTCAGATAGGGTCGGACCAAAACGGCACAGAATGGCTCCTTGGCCATTCTGTCATCCGTCCGGAGGAGGTTGAGAACAGAGGACAGGTCATTGAGAACCACACCAGGGCTGCTGTGGCCAACCTGGGCTGGTTGGTCGTCATCCGGCAGGAAGCTGATGAAGCGCTGGCCACCGTCGATGCGATCGTGAACGGCACTATGGTGGCTGGGTTGGGCGCTCTTGCCCTGGCCAGCCTGGTGGCGCTGTTCGTGGCCAGAGCCATCTCCCGACCGATCGTAGCACTTGGCAGGGCGGCGGAGGCTATCGGCGCGGGCAATCTGGACGCCCCCCTGCCTCCAGCCGGCGCCGACGAGATCGGCCGGTTGACAACCAGCTTCGCCAACATGAACGACCGTTTGCGCCACCTGATCGGCTCGCTGGAATCGCGTACAGCCGAATTATCGAGGGCAAACGAAGAGCTGGAACGTGAGGTCAGCGAGCGGAGGCAGGCAGAGGAGACCCTGGCGGCCAAGACAAGGGAATACATCGATACTCTCAACCTGACGGGGGATATCATCGTAAGGCTGGACAAGAAAGGCAGGTTCACCTTCCTCAACGACTCGGCCTGTCAGAGCTTCGGAAAGCCGAGAGAGGAACTCCTGGGCACCGCCGCCGTCACCGTCGTGCATCCCGAGGACATAGAACAGGCTACTCAGGCGTTCAGACAAATAATAAAAAACAAAGGGCTATTGAGGGCGTTTGAGAGCCGCATCGTCACGCCGATGGGGCCAAGGGTGGTGGAATGGAACGGCTATCCCTTCTTCGACGAGGAGAGCCAGTACGCCGGAATCCAGATCACGGGGCGTGACATGACCGAGCGCAAGAAGATGGAGGAGGCCCTACGAGAGACTGATGCACGCTACCGTCTAATTGCCGAGAACACAAGAGACCTCATCTGGACCATGGACCTGGGCTTGAAATATACCTATATGAGCCCCAGCATCACCCGTATGCGAGGCTACACTGTCGAAGAGATAATGGGCTCTACGGCGGCAGAGACCATGACGCCTGACTCCCTTGAGGTTGCCAGAAGGGTCCTGGCGGAAGAGATAGCCATAGAAAGAATGGAAGACAAGGACATGCAGCGGTCCCGGAAACTGGAGCTCGAGATGTACTGCAAGGACGGCTCCACCATCTGGACCGAGATGAACATGGCCTTCCTGCGCGACCAAGATAGCAACCCTACTGGGATTCTCGGCATCACCCGCGACATCAGCGACCGCAAGAAGGCGGAGGAGGCGCTGCGGGAATCGGAGGAGCGATACCGAAGGCTGATAGAGGACTCCATCGATGGGATAGTGGTGTCTGAGGGGAGCACGATAAGGTTTGTGAACCGAGCAGTGCTGACGATGTTCGGCTACGACAGCGAAGATGAGGTACTCTCTCGCCCAATCACCGACTTCATATCACCAGAGTACCGGCAGCTAATGGGCGAAAGGAACGCCGCCAGGGAAAGGGGAGAGCCCGTGCCCGACCGGTACGAGTTCAAGGCGCTGCGCAAGGACGGCAGCGACTTCCCCGCCGAGATCTCCATAGGCACGGTAAGCCACCAAGAAA